>DASXWZ010000281.1:0-26790 GCA_036503375.1 Rhodanobacteraceae bacterium
AAAATGCGCCGCAACCGGTGGCTAGAAATGCATAGAACATTGTCGGTTCCTTGCGTCCTGATACTCGATCGGTGCGGGAACCGCGTACGCGCGCCGTCTGCCATGACACCGCGCGCCGGGATTCCGGCGTGGCAGGCATCATCAGCCTTGCGGCGGTCGAGCGCGGCGAGTCCGGAATTCGCCGGATTATTTCTGTCCCTTTTCGCCTCATGCTGCGTTGCAGCTCCTCGCCATAGCGCCGGCTACGTCTCGTCGCCGCGCCTTGCCTGAGACGAAAATGAACTCGAACTAATCTTCACCGGATCCCGGATTCACCACGCAGGGAGGAATGCCATCTCCCGCGACTGCGGCGATGTTAGCTTAGCCGGAGAGAACGACGCCACATCGCCGACCGATGATGCCAGACCGCAAAAACGACAAGGCCGCCCACGGTCACGCCGCACTCGCGATCCTGCTCGGCGCGCTGACCATGCTGGGCCCATTCTCGATCGACACGATCTTTCCGGGCTTTCCGGATATCGCGCGGGTGTTCGATGTCCCGGCCGATGCCGTCCAGCAGACGGTGAGCGTGTACCTGTTCACCTACGCGGTGGCTAGCCTCCTACACGGGCCGTTGTCGGATGCGCTGGGACGCAAGCCGGTGATCGTGGCCGGAATGATCGTGTACGCGCTCGCTTCGGTCGGCGCGGCGCTGGCAGGCTCGTTGCCATTGCTGCTGGTATGGCGCGCGGTGCAGGGCCTGAGTGCGCCGGCCGGCATCGTGGTGGCGCGCGCTGTGGTACGCGACGTTTACGAAGGCCCGCAGGCGCAGAAACTCATGTCGGCGATGATGATGGTGTTCGGCATCGCACCGGCGGTGGCGCCGATCGTCGGTGCCTGGCTGCTCGGCATCGACGGCTGGCGCGGCATCTTCTGGGCGCTGGCCGCGTTCGCGACGGTGTTGATGGTGATCATGCTGGTCGCGATGCGCGAATCGCATCCGCGCGGACGCCGCACTCCTTTGCGCGTTCGCGCGGTCTTCGACACCTATCGGCGCATCATCGGCGATGCGCCGTTCTGGCCGCTGGCCGTTTCCGGTACGCTGAACTTCTCTTCGCTGTTCCTCTATATCGTTTCCGCGCCGGTGTTCGTGCTGGACCTGCTGCATCGTTCGCGGCACGGGTTTCCGTGGCTGTTCGTGCCGATCATCGGCGGCATCACGCTGGGTTCGTGGCTGTCCGGCCGCAAGGCCGGTAACTGGTCGGCGGCGAGCACGGTCGGCATCGGCTACGCGTTGATGCTGGTCGCGGCGGTCGCAAATCTCGTCCTGTCTGTGGTCCTCCCGCAGCCGCAGGTACCGTGGTCCGTGATGCCGATGTTCGTGCAGGGGCTGGGCGTGGGCTTGGCCTTTCCGACGCTCACCCTGTTGCTGCTGGACCGTTTCCCGGGGCAGCGTGGTTCCGCTTCGTCGATGCAGGCTTTCGTCAGCCTGTTGTTCAACGCGGTCATGGCCGGCGCCATCGCGCCGCTGCTGTACGAACACGCGCTGGCCTTGGCGATCGGCTCGGCCGCGTTCGTGCTGGTCGGTTATTTGGCGTGGCGCGGTTACCAGCTGATTTGCGCGGATCGCGAGCAGCCAGATGGTGCGTCGAATTGAGTGATCGGAAATACCTGACACGCGCTGGCGAAAAACTCCGCTTCACTCGCTGCCGCGCTGTGGAATAATTGCAGCCGGAAAGATGAGAAGGACGCCGGACGAATTCATTGGAGCCTGCGCAGTTGTGTGGCGCGGCTCGATTCAATATGCAATACCATGTCGCAGACGATGAGATCGCCCAGCAACACACTGCCCGCCAGCCAAACATCGAGGATCGAAGCAATGGACGACAACAAGCGCCGCGCGCTCGCTTCCGCGCTCGGCCAGATCGAGAAACAGTTCGGCAAGGGCGCGGTGATGCGCATGGGCGACCGCAGCAACGAAACCGTGGATGTCGTGTCCACGGGCTCGCTCGGTCTGGACGTGGCGCTGGGCATCGGCGGCCTGCCGCGCGGGCGCGTGGTGGAAATCTACGGCCCGGAATCCTCGGGCAAGACCACGCTCACCCTGCAGGTGATCGCCAATTGCCAACGCAACGGCGGCACCGCCGCGTTCGTCGATGCAGAGCACGCCCTCGATCCGGGATACGCGGAAAAACTGGGCGTGAACGTGGACGACCTGCTGGTCAGCCAGCCCGACACCGGCGAGCAGGCGCTGGAAATCGCCGACATGCTGGTGCGCTCCAACGCGGTGGACGTGGTGGTCGTGGACTCGGTCGCCGCGCTGACACCCAAGGCGGAAATCGAAGGCGAAATGGGCGACAGCCACGTCGGTCTGCACGCGCGCCTGATGAGTCAGGCACTGCGCAAGTTGACCGCAAATATCAAGCGATCAAATACCTTGGTGATTTTCATTAACCAGATTCGAATGAAGATCGGCGTGATGTTCGGCAATCCTGAAACGACCACCGGTGGCAACGCGCTGAAGTTCTATGCCTCGGTGCGGCTGGACATCCGCCGTATCGGTGCGGTCAAGAAAGGCGACGAGGTGATCGGTTCGGAAACGCGCGTGAAAGTAGTCAAGAACAAGGTCGCGCCGCCGTTCCGGCAGGCCGAGTTCGAGATCCTTTATGGCGAAGGCACGTCGTACGAGGGTGAGCTGATCGAACTGGGCGTCAACAACAACCTGGTCGAGAAATCAGGTGCCTGGTACAGCTATGGCGGCGAGCGGATCGGGCAGGGCAAGGAGAACGCGCGGCAGTATTTCAAGGACAACCCGAGCGTGGCCAAGGAGCTGGATGAAACCTTGCGCGCCAAGCTGCTGGTCGGCAATCGGGGCGGTACTGCCGTGACCGAAGACGCCGAGGAAGTGGAAGCGTAGCTTCGGATCGATGCGCCGTTCCGGAACGGGCGACAGAACAAGCCGCGATGGGCGCAGCGCCTACGATCGCGGCTTGTCCATGCTTGCGCGGCGCGAGCATTCGCAACGCGAATTGCGGGCGCGACTGGAGCACGGCGGGTACGACGAGGCGGAAGCCGGTGAGGCAATCGAACGTCTCGGCGAGCAGGAATATCAGGACGACAACCGCTTCGGCGAGATGATCCTGCGCGCACGTATCTCGCAGGGTTATGGTCCGGCGCGGGTGCGCGCCGAATTGCGTTCGCACGGGCTGGCCGATGAGGCGATCCGCGCGCTGCTGGATGGCGCCGATGCCGATTGGAATACGCTGGCCCGAGCGCAACTGCGCAAGAAGTACGGCAGCAAGCCACCGGCCGATCGCGCCGAGCGCGGCAAACGCGCGCAATTCCTGCTGCGGCGTGGTTTCACCGCCGCGACGGTGAGGTCGGCCACGCAGGCGGAAGTGGAAGATTGAACTTTTCCGGAGGCTTCGCGACGCATCGTTGAAGACCGCTCTCCTGCGCGACGGAAGATCGCTCGATCCTCTCGCGCGTGGGGATTTTTCCTCATGGCTCTCGAACGCCGCAAACCGGCTTCTGGCCATGAAGATCTCTGGTATCTTGCTCGGTTCATATCCGTGCCTTCGTCCAGATGAAGACCGCCGAGATCCGCAGCACTTTCCTGGAGTTCTTCCGCGACCGCGGCCACACCATCGTGCCTTCGGCCACGCTGGTGCCGGCCAACGATCCGACCCTGCTGTTCACCAATTCCGGGATGGTGCAGTTCAAGAACGTGTTTCTCGGCAGCGAGAAACTGCCGTACGCGCGCGCGGCCGACGTGCAGCGCTGCCTGCGCGCCGGCGGCAAACACAACGATCTCGATTCGGTCGGCTATACCGCGCGCCACCACACCTTCTTCGAGATGCTGGGCAACTGGTCCTTCGGCGATTACTTCAAGAAGGATGCGATCGCCTGGGCGTGGGAATTGCTGACGCAAGTCTTCAAGCTGCCGCCGGAACGGTTATGGGTCACGGTCTACCACAGCGACGACGAGTCGTACGCGATCTGGAAGGAAGTGATCGGCGTGCCGCCCGAACGCCTCGTGCGGATCGGCGACAACAAGGGCGCGCCGTTCGCGTCCGACAATTTCTGGCAGATGGCCGACACCGGCCCGTGCGGGCCGTGCACAGAGATCTTCTACGACCATGGTGAAAACGTGCCTGGCGGGCCACCCGGTTCGGACGACGAAGACGGCGATCGTTACATCGAAATCTGGAATCTCGTCTTCATGCAATTCGACCGCGCGGCAGACGGCGCGCTCTCGCCGCTGCCCGCGCCGTGCGTGGATACCGGCATGGGCCTGGAGCGTCTCGCCGCAGTCTTGCAGCATGTGCATTCCAATTACGAAATCGATCTGTTTGCGCATTTAATCGAGGCCGCCGCGCGCCTGACGAACACGAAGGATCGCGAGAACAAATCGCTGCGCGTGATCGCCGATCACATCCGCGCCTGCTCGTTCCTGGTCGTGGACGGCGTGCTGCCTTCCAACGAGGGTCGCGGCTACGTACTGCGCCGGATCATCCGCCGCGCGTTGCGGCACGGTTACATGCTCGGCGTACGCGGCGAATTCTTCTGGAAGATGGTCGCGCCGCTGGTTTCCGAGATGGGCGAGGCTTATCCGGAACTCGCGAAGAAGCAGAAGCTCGTGGAAGAAGCGCTGCGCGCGGAAGAACAGCGTTTCGGCGAGACGCTGGAGCAGGGCATGCGCATTTTCGACGACGTTGCCGCGCGCGCGCGCAATGCCGCGATCGCTGGCGAAGATGCGTTCAAGCTTTACGATACCTACGGGTTTCCGGTGGACCTCACCGCCGACGTTGCCCGCGAGCGCGGTTTGAGCGTGGACATGGGCGGCTTCGAGCGCGCAATGAACGAGCAGCGCGAGCGTGCGCGGTCGGCCAGCCAGTTCGAAAGCAGGTTGCAGATTCCGGCGGAGCTCGCCAGCAAATTGCGGCCGACGGAATTCCTCGGCTATGAAACGCTGGAGGCGGGCGACTCCAGGATCGTCGCGATCGTGCGCGAAGGCCGCAGTGTCGAGTCGCTGGCGCCGGGCGAATCTGCAGCGGTCGTCCTCGATCGCACGCCGTTCTACGCCGAATCCGGTGGACAGGTCGGCGATGCCGGCGCGCTGGAACTCGCGACCGGACGATTCATCGTGCGTGACACGCAGAAACTCGGCGGCCAATTCCATGCGCACGTCGGCGAATGGAAGGGCGATGCGCCGCTGCGCGTGGGCGACATCGCACATGCGCGCGTGGATGCGGCGCGCCGGCAGGCGACGGTCTTGAATCATTCGGCCACGCATCTGCTGCACGCCGCGTTGCGCCAGGTGCTGGGCGAACACGTGACGCAGAAGGGCTCGCTGGTTGCGCCGGACCGCCTGCGCTTCGACTTTTCGCATTTCCAGCCGGTAACTCGCGAAGAGCTGCACCGCATCGAGGACATCGTCAACGCGCAGATTCGCCGCAACGACGAAGCCGAGGTGCACCAGATGGGCTATCAGGAAGCGCTGAGCTTCGGCGCGATGGCGCTGTTCGGCGAAAAATACGGCGATCGCGTGCGCGTGCTGAAGATGGGCGACTTCTCGACCGAACTCTGCGGCGGCACGCACGTGTTGCGCACCGGCGACATCGGCCTCTTCAAGATCGTTTCCGAATCCGGGGTGGCCGCTGGCATCCGCCGCATCGAGGCGGTCACAGGGGAGGGCGCAATGGCATTGGTCGACAACCAAGAGCGCAAGCTTGCGGAGGTCGCGGGTTTGCTCTCGAGCAGTCCGGGCGAGGTCGCCGACAAGTTGCGCCAGGTGCTGGAACGCCAGAAGAAACTGGAACGCGAACTGGATGCATTGAAGGCGGAGGCTGCAGGCGCCGCAATAGGCGATCTCGCGTCGCACGCGCAGGACGTTGGCGGCATCAAGCTGGTCGTGGCGCGCGTGGATGGCATCGATGCGAAGGCTTTGCGCGATGCGGTCGATGCGCTGAAGCAGAAACTCCGCGACTGCGTGGTGCTGCTCGCCTCCGGCGGCGACGGCAAGGTCGCGTTGGTCGGGGGCGTGCACGGTGCGGCACTCGCGAAGGTAAAGGCGGGGGAAGTGGTCGCGCACGTCGCGGCGCAGATCGGCGGCAAGGGCGGTGGTCGTCCGGACATGGCGCAAGGCGGCGGCATCGATTCGCCATCACTGGATCAGGCCCTGCGCGAACTCCCGCCATGGCTGGCGGAGCACATGGCATGACCAACGGCATGGGCGGGCATGCAGAAAATCCCGGTTTCATTGCGCCCGGCTCCCGGCCTGGGCTAGTATTTCAGGTCTTCACCCGTGCGCTGCAATGCATGGGAAGGAAGCCGGGGAGGCGGCGATCCGGAAAGTTCGCCGGATAGCATTGCCCGCGGATTCGGGGTGGAGTTTGCAGGCATCATGCGGGTCTGGATGACCTGATTACCAGGAGTATCACATGTTGATTCTGACCCGCCGGGTAGGCGAAACGCTGATGATCGGCGATCAGGTGACCGTCACCGTGCTGGGCGTCAAGGGCAACCAGGTGCGGATCGGCATCAACGCGCCCAAGGAGGTGGCCGTGCACCGCGAAGAAATTTTCCAGCGCATCAAGCACGAACAGCCTTCCGAGGGCGCGCCCGGCTCCTCCGGAACCGGTTGAACTTTACCCGCCCATCCCGCGTCGTTATCCTTCCGCGCCGATGCTCGCGCGGAAGGCGCGGCGCGCACGAGTGAATACAAACGAGTTTGGAGAGGTGCCCGAGAGGCCGAAGGGGCTCCCCTGCTAAGGGAGTATCGGGTCAAAAGCCTGATCGAGGGTTCGAATCCCTCCCTCTCCGCCACCAATTCCATTGACGCTATTGCGTCAACCCGGAATAATTGCGAGTTCGTTGCGCTGACCAGGGACGGCAATGCAACTTGAGTTCAACGCGCCCGTAGCTCAGTTGGTGGTTCTGCGAGCGCTTGCGCGATGCGTTGAATCGCATCGCGCGCGAGCAGAACCGGCGAGTCAGGGATGACGAGCGGAAGCCGCACCATGGAAGGTTCAAGCAAGAAGTTCCACGCGCCCGTAGCTCAGTTGGATAGAGTACCAGGCTACGAACTTGGTGGTCGGGAGTTCGAATCTCTCCGGGCGCGCCAATTTGAAAGGTGCGGACAGAATGTCCGCCTCTTGATTCTCGCGTTCAGGGACGAGCGCATCAATTTGAGGCCGGCAGAACTTGTTCTGCCGGCTTTTTCGTTCTTGGCTGCGCATACACGCGCAGCTCGCTAGCATCCGTGGATGGCCTTCGACTGGCTGCCGGATCCGGAAGCGTACGAACATCCGCGCCTCTCGTGGCTGATCGAATGCGGATTCGAACTCACGGTCTGGGCGTTGTATCGACGCGAGAAGCTGTTGCCGCGGGATTTCCGCCTGCACGCCGGCACGCTGATCGTTTCGAACCACCAGCGCGAATCGGATGTGCCGATACTGGCGACCGCTCTCTGCCGTCGCAACGGCGTACGCATCCTCGATCCATTGCCGTTCTTCGCGATGCGCGAGGATCTGCTGCGCCGTGATGCGCTGGCCAGGTTGCTCTGGACCTGGCCGCGCTGGATTGCGCGAACGTTGGCTGTGATTCCTCTGGCGTGGTTTTTCGAGGCGATTCGCACGCGGGCGTTGCGGCGGCTGCGCGAATTCACGCTGGGAGAAACGCAGGAATCCCTGATCGCATGCGGCCTGGGCGATTCCGCGCCGGACATCGTTTTCAATGCGCGCGGGTTGCGCGAGATCTCCGCGCAGCAGGACCCGCTGCCGGAGCGCGTGCGCGACATCGAGCTGGGTGCGATGTGGCGCACCTACTGGGGGCTGCGTCGGCTGCGCCTGCACGCGCTGTCCAGGCTGGCGCCCCAGCTCCACCAAACCATCGAGTCGCACATTGACCGTCTGGCCGCGCTGCTGGCCGCGCACCGCACGCTTTACATTGCGCCGGAAGGCACGATTTCCCCGGAGGGCCATTTCGGTCGGGTGCGCGCAGGACCATGGGAAGTCTGCACGCGGTTGCGGGCCCCGCCCGGCATCCGGCCGGTCGCGCTGAGCTACGATGCGCTGGCGCCGGGACGCTTGCGCGTCGTGGTGAATGCGGGCGCGCTGGCGCCGCCGCAACTGCACAATCGCCGGGACTTCGATGCCGACTTGCGCGCGCGGATACTGGAACTGTGCGCGATCACGCCGAGCCACCTCGTCGCGCGGTTCCTGCGCGACGGTCCGGCACACTTCGCGACGGAGGATCTGGCGAACTGGTTGCGGCGCGGCTGCGAGGCCGCCCGAGACGCGGGCCTGATCCTCGATCCAATATGTTCGCGACAACCGCCTCTGGAACTGGCGCGCGAGCGCCTCGATTGGCTGCGGCGCAAGCGATTGGTCGAACGCGAGGCGGAGGAATGGCGCAATCGCTGGCCGCGTGGTGCCGTGCCGGGCTGGGACGCGCCGGAGAACATCGTGCCGTACCTCGTCAATTCGCTGGAGGATTTTGCCCCGCAACTACTGCGGATGCCGCTGTCATGAACCCCGCGCACGCGCTGCGGGCAATCGCACGACCCAAGGTGCTCGTGCCGATCCTGTTGGCCGTCGCGCTGTTTTTCCTCGCGATCTCGTTGGGCGACATCGGCAAGGTGATGGGGCGCATACGCGCCATTCCGCTGCTGAACCTGGGCGCTGCGCTCGGCTGCGCGGCGATCTACCTCGTCTTCAAAGCGCTGCAATTGCACTTGTTGTTGAACGATCTCGGTGCGCATCCTCGCCCGCAGCGCTTCGCGCTGGCGTTCGCAGTGGGCGAACTGGCGGTGACGTTTCCGCTCGGCATCTTTTCGCAGAACTGGGTGCTGTCGGAAGAAGACCGCATCCACTTCGGGCGCAGTTCGGCAGCCACGGTGGTGATGCTGCTGATGGAAATTGCGGTCGTGTTGTTGCTGCTGGCGATCGTCGGCATTCCCGGCTGGCCTCCGCTGCGCCCGCTGGCGGGCGCGCTGTTGATCGTGATCGCCGCGCTGATGTTCGGCGTGCTGCATTTCGAATCGTTCGCGCAGCGGCTGGCGGGCCGGATCCGGAACGAGAAACTGCGCAAGGCGATGGATGAAACGATCGGCCTGATCCGCGGTCTGAAAAAGCTTGCCGCATGGCGCGTGATCGGGATCAATCTGTTGATTACGCCGGTCTATCTCGGCGCGCTGGTCGCCGCGTTCATGGCGATCGGAAACGGCGTGGGCGAGCACCAGCTCACCTACCTGCAGGCGGCGACCATCTACTGCTTTTCTCTCGCCGCGGTGCTGCTGACTGGTGGCCTGTCCGGACAGATCGGTACCATCGAGATCATCGGCATGAATGCCGCGCGCGCCTGGGGCGTCGGTTATACCGACGGCCTTGCGCTGATGCTCGGTTTTCGCCTCGCCTGGACCGGTTCGATGTGGCTGTTGAACACGCCGATCGCGATCATGTTCTGGCGCGCGCTGCGGCCGCGGCGCGGGGCGCGGCAACCGGACGATCGATCGCGGCCAGGAAATTCCTGACCGATTGCGCGCTGCCGATGAGCGGCATGCCGGATGCAGCTTCCGCGCGCAGCAGGTCGCGCGGAATATCCAGCTCCTTCTGCGCGCTCGACCATACGTGTCCGCGCTCGCGGTGGAAGCGCGCGAGGTACTCCTGCTCGCTCTGGCCGGGGGTCGGTACGAACAGCGCACGCTTGCCGAGGTTCGCCAATTCCATCAACGTGGTGTAACCGGAACGCGTCACCACCACGCGAGCGCGGTTGAGCATCTCGGTCTGCGCGCGGCGGTCGAGATAGCCGTGCACCTGCGCGCTATCGATCGTGCGCACCTCGCCGGCCTGCTGCGGTTTGCCGAGCGTGACCACGATGCGACCCCCTAATTTCGGCAAGGCTGCCAGCACGCGTTCGGTCAGCATCGACTGATGCGGCTCTACGCCTGAGATCGAAAAGAAACAGTCGATGTCTTCAGGTACATCCATGCGCTGCACGCCCGAAAGCGGGCCGATGTAACACAGCCGGTTCATCCCCCAGTCGATCGCCGGATCGTGGCCCAGTTCGCCCGAAATGCCCCCGTCCGCTTCGGCGTCCGGAACCAGGATTTGCGCGAAGCCGCGCAGGAGCCGCCACTGCCCGCGTTCGACCTCGCGCTCCAGCCAACGCAGCCGGAACGGAACCAGTTGCCGCAGCGAATGCAGGATGCAGAAGCTCGGCACCTCGCGCGACCACACCCCGAAGCGGCTGTCGGAAACGATGCAATCGAAACCGCGTCGCGACACCAGCTTTTCCGTGAGCTTCTGCTCGCGCCTGAACAGCGCGAACACGCGTGGCATGTCCAGGCTCATGCGCAGGTAGAAGATCGCGGGATGGCGACTGAACGGTTTGGGGATATCGCGCTCCTCGATGAATTCGCAGGCGTTGCGCAATTCCGACCGCAGCAGATCCAGGCCCGGGCCGGGCGCCATCAGCACGGTGACCGCGTCGCCGCGTTCGATCAGTGCGTTGATCAGCAGCAGGCTGCGCGTGGCGTGTCCCAATCCCCAATCGTGCACCGCGAACAGGATTTTTCTGGCAGGAGACATCAACGATCGCGATGCACGATGTAACCGGCCATCCAGCGCAACGGTTCTGCTGCTTCGCCCAAGGATCGCAACGCGCTCAACGCCTGACCGTAAATGGTGTCACAGCGCTCGCGCGCGCCGTCAATGCCGAGCAGGGCGGGGAAGGTGGATTTGCCGCGCGCGGCGTCGGCGCCTTGCGTCTTTCCGATCACCGCGGTGTCGCCCTGCACGTCCAGCAGATCGTCGCGGATCTGGAATGCAAGACCGGTCAGCGACGCGAACCGGTCCAGTGCGGCGCAGGTCTGCGCATCCGCATCGAGCGCGGCGAGGCAGGCGAGCTGCACGCTTGCGCGGATCAGGCAACCCGTCTTGCGCCGGTGCATGTCCTCGAGCTGCGCGAGATCGAGTTGCTTGTGCTCGGACGACAGATCGATCGCCTGTCCACCGGTCATGCCCAGCGAACCCGCGGCTTCCGCCAGCGTGCGCACCATCGCGACGCGCGCTCGGGGGTCGCCCCGCGCATCGCTCGCGAGTACCTGGAATGCCAGCGTCTGCAGCGCATCGCCGGCAAGGATCGCGGTGGCGACATCGAAGGCAACATGCGTGGAAGGCCGGCCGCGCCGCAGCGCATCGTCGTCCATCGCCGGCAAGTCGTCGTGGATCAACGAAAAGGCATGGATGAATTCCAACGCACAGGCCGCGTCGTCGACCGCTTCCGGCGCGAGGCCCAGCGTTTCCGCAGCGGCGTAACACAACAGCGGTCGCATGCGTTTGCCGCCGCCGAGCGTGGCGTAACGCATCGCCCGATGCAGCGGCTGCGGCTCGGTTTCCGCAGGCGGCAACCGTGCATCCAGCAGGCGCTCGATGCGCGTGCGATAGGCTTCGATGCGATCCTCGAAACCGCTCTCGCGGAGCGGAACGCTCAGGCTCACGTCAGATTCCCTTCGTTTGCTGTGTCCCGTGGCCGCGGGATGGTAACACCGTGCGCCCGCGTGCATGTGGCGTTGACGCGAGTAGTTGCTATATAGTCCGGTACAGCCTGCGATCAAGGAGTGAACGCATGCCACTGCACGCCCCAGCGGCGCAGCGAGCGCGCTATCAGGACGAGATTCTGCCGCGCGTATCGCGCACGTTCGCGCTGACGATCCCGCAACTTCCCAAGCCGCTGCGGCGGGTGGTGACGAATTTCTACCTGCTCTGCCGGATCGCCGACACGATCGAGGACGAATCGTCCCTGGGCGTTTCGCAGAAGCAGTATTTTCACGAAAGCTTCATCGAAGTTGCCGCGGGCACCGGGGATGCGGAACGTTTTGCGCTGGAACTGGCGCCACTGCTGGTCCGCGACGCACTGGAGGCCGAGCGCGATCTGGTAGCCCACAGCGCCGAAGTGCTGGAAGTCACGCGCGGTTTCAACCCCGTGCAGCGGAACGCGCTGTCTCGCTGCATCCGCATCATGTGTTCGGGCATGCCGCGTTACGAGCGCTCTGCGAGCCTGGCCGGGTTGCGCGATCTGCGCGCGATGGATCGATACTGCTATTACGTCGCCGGCGTGGTCGGGGAAACGCTCACGGAACTGTTCTGCGACTGGTCGGAGGAGATTGCGGCAGGCCGGGAAAAGATGCTCGAGCTCGGCGTGTCGTTCGGGCAGGGCCTGCAGATGGTCAACATCCTCAAGGATTTCTGGGAGGACCACGATCGCGGGGTGTGCTGGCTGCCGCAGAACCTGTTTCGCAAGGCCGGGGTGGAGCTGGGTGAACTGGACAGCGGTTCGGTGTATCAGCCGGGCTTCGGCGAGGCCTACGCGAGGCTGATCAGCATCGCGCACGGACACTTGCGCAATGGTTTCGAATACACGCTGCTGATTCCGGAAGCCGAATCGGGCATCCGCCGCTTCTGTCTGCTGGCACTCGGATTGGCCGTGCAGACGCTGCAGTTGATCCACCAGCGGCCAGCCTTCAAATGCGGCAGCGAAGTGAAGGTGTCGCACCGTGTGGTCACCAACACGTTGATCATGACGCACCTGTTCGCGGGCTACGACCAGGTATTGCGTCGTTGGTTCGCGCGGCTGGGTCGCGACCTGCCTTCGCAGGCAGGCGAAGCGCCTGCGCGGGCGTTGGCGCACTAGGGCCCGGTTGGCTCTATGCCAAATGGCCGCGCCGCCGGCCCTTTGTCTGCAGGGCGAGGAAGAGCGAGGAGATTCATGTCGATACATAGACGAGCGATGACTCCGCAATGCGGGCAAAGGGCCATGGCCCCCCGGGTTGCTCCGCAGCGGTCGCCATACTGCGTTGCGCGGCTTGACCTTAGAAGTGCCATGGCGCCGTGCCGCGCACATGGTCCGACAGCCGCTGCGGAAGCAACGCGGCTCACTTGGCATAGCGTCGACAGGGCCTAGGGTGAACGCGCGCGCGCTCCCGCCGCTGCGGCGCGTCGAAGCGCCCGATCCCCTGCAGGACGCCATCGATCGCGCGCGCACGCACGTGCTGGCGACACAGCGCGCGGAGGGGTGCTGGTGCCACGAACTGGAAGCCGACTGCACCATTCCCGCCGAATACGTGCTGATGATGCACTACTTCGGCGAACGCGAGCGGTTGCTGGAACGCCGCATCGGTACCTACCTGCGCCGCCGGCAGAATGCCGACGGAGGCTGGCCCCTGTATGAAGCAGGCGCGAGCGACATCAGTTGCAGCGTCAAGACATATTTCGCGCTGAAACTGATCGGAGACGATCCTCAGGCGCCGCACATGCAACGTGCACGTGCAGCGATCATCGGGCTCGGTGGCGCTGCGCGCGCAAACGTGTTCACGCGCATCACGCTGGCGCTGTTCGGCGAGTTGCCATGGCGCGGTGTGCCGTGGGTTCCGGTTGAAGTGGTGTTGCTGCCGCGTTGGTTCCCGTTCCATCTCAGTCGCGTGTCGTACTGGTCGCGCACGGTGATGACACCGCTGGCGGTGCTGTGTAGCCTGAAACCGCGCGCCAGGAATCCGCTGGATGTGCGCGTGCGCGAATTGTTCGTCACGCCGCCCGAAGAGGAACGACACTATTTTCCACAGCCGGGATCCTTTCTCGCGCGCTTGTTCCTCTGGCTGGACGCACTGGGCCGCATGCTCGAGCCCCGCATGCCCAAGAGCCTGCGCGCACGCGCATTGCAGCGCGCAAAGGACTGGATCGTGGCGCGGCTCAACGGCGAACACGGATTGGGGGCGATCTTTCCGGCGATGGTGAACGCCTGCGAGGCGTTGCCGCTGCTGGGCTTTGCGGAAGACGATCCGCATTGCGTACAGGCCCGACAGGCGCTGCGCGAACTGCTGGTGACGCGCGGAAGCGAAACCTATTGCCAGCCATGCACGTCGCCGGTCTGGGACACCGGCCTGACCTGTCTGGCATTGCAGGAGGATTTGCGCGGCGTTCGTTCGACGGAACTGGAGCGCGCGCTGGAATGGCTGCGAAAGGAACAACTGACGGACGCCACCGGCGACTGGAGCGAAATGCATCCGCGTCTGCGCAGCGGCGGCTGGGCTTTCCAGTTCGCCAACGATTGGTATCCGGACCTGGACGACACGGCCGTTTGCGCCTGGACGATGCACCAAGCCGATCGCGATCGCTACGCAACGCCGGTCGAACGCGCGGCCGACTGGTTGATCGGCATGCAGTCCCGCAACGGCGGTTTCGCATCGTTCGACGCCGACAACGACCGATTGTGGATGAACCGGATTCCGTTCGCCGACCACGGCGCGCTGCTCGACCCGGCGACCAGCGACGTCAGTGCGCGCGTGCTGACGCTGCTGGCGCGCTTGCAGCGTCCGCAGGACGAACGATCGCGCGATCGCGTGATGGAGTTTCTGCGCCGGGAGCAAACCGGCGAGGGCGCGTGGTTCGGTCGCTGGGGCACCAACTACATCTATGGCACCTGGTCGGTGCTGACCGCGTTCGCCGCTGCGGGCCTGCCGAAAGACGCGCCGGAAATCCGCCGGGCGGTCGCATGGCTGAAATCGCGCCAGCGCGAAGACGGTGGCTGGGGTGAAACCAATGACAGCTATTTCGATTCCGCATTGGCCGGACGCGACACGCGTTCCGGCGCCGCGCAAACCGCATGGGCCGTGCTGGCGCTGATCGCGGCGGGAGAAGCCGACAGCATGGAAGCAGCGCGCGGGGTGAGCTGGTTGCTCTGCAATCAGCACGGAGACGGTCGCTGGCACGACGCGGCTTTCAACGCGCCGGGTTTCCCGCGCGTGTTCTATCTCAAGTATCACGGTTACGATCTGTATTTCCCGTATTGGGCCTTGGCGAGCTATCGCAATGCCCACGAACGCGGATGAGGTCGGACTGGGCGTGATCGTCGCGCTGCCCGCGGAGGCGGCGGGATGGCGGAGTCGCAACTCGAATTGCGAAGTGTGCGTTGCCGGCATCGGCAGCGATCATGCGCGTGACGCAGCCGGCCGCCTGATCAAAGGCGGCGCGCGCGCATTGTTGAGCTGGGGCGTCGCCGGAGGCTTGTCGCCCTCATTGCGCAGCGGCGATCTGCTGCTGCCGCGGCGCGTGGTTGCTTTGCGCGGGGAATGGCGGACGCATGATGGATGGCGCGAGCGATTGCTGCGGGTGCTCCCGGACGTGCATGAAATAGACGCGCTCCATTGCAGCGAGCGGCCGCTGGTCTCGATGGATGACAAAGGGGCACTCGCCAGGCGCGGCTTCGCGGCGGTGGACATGGAAAGTGCGGGCGTTGCCGAAGCCGCAGCGCAAGCCGGCGTGCCTTTCATCGCGGTGAAAGCGGTCTGCGATCCCGCTGCGCGTGCCGTTCCGGCGCTCGCCTTGCGCATGCTGGATCGCAATGGCCATTTGCGGGTATCGGCGATCCTCGAGGTCGCGCGCGCCGGACCGCGCGGATGGCGGGAACTGCACGCGCTGCGCGGCGACTTCTCCGCCGCGCGCGCGAGCCTGCGGCGAGCTGCAAGGATGTTGCCGCGAGTTGCGGAAGGAATCGCACCATGAGCGACGCGATGCTCGTCACCGGCGCCAGCGGTTTCATCGGATCGGCGATCGTGCGGTGCCTGCTGGGCGCGGGTTTTTCCGTGCGTGCGCTGGTGCGTCCGGACAGCCGACGCGACAACCTGAGCGGACTGGACGTCGAAATTGCCGTCGCTGACATCCGGGATCGCGGATCGCTGGATCGCGCCGTGCGGAGGTGCCGTGGCGTGTTTCATGCGGCCGCCGATTACCGCATGTGGGCACGCCATCCCTCGGAGATCTACGTCACCAACGTTCGCGGCAGCCGCAACGTGCTGCTGGCCGCGCTGCGTGCGGGGGTCGAGCGTATCGTCTACACCAGCAGCGTGGCGACACTCGGGCTGCACGAGGATGGTTCACCCGCGGACGAGGAAACGGGCGCGGACTATAGCGACATGGTCGGCCATTACAAGCGCTCCAAATTCCTGGCCGAGCGCAAGGTGCGCGCACTGGCGGAAGAGCGCGGTCTCGACCTGGTGATCGTCAATCCCGCCGCGCCGGTCGGGCCGCGCGACATCAAGCCTACGCCGACAGGGCGCATGATCCTGGACGCCGCGCGTGGACGCATGCCCGCGTATGTCGATTCCGGGCTGGACATCGTGCACGTCGATGATGTCGCGACGGGACACCTGCTGGCATGGCAGCACGGCGCCAAGGGCCGGCGTTACATCCTGGGCGGCGAGAACCTCAGCCTGCGCGAAATCCTGACGCGCGTGGCGCGGATCGCCGGTCGCACGCCCCCGCGCTTTCGCGTTTCACCGGGTTTGGTGCTGCCATTGGCTCACCTGGCAGAAGGCTGGGCACGCGTGAGCGGACACGAGCCGCTGCTGACAGTGGCTGGTGTGGAACTTTCGCGCAAGCACATGTACTTCTCGCACGCGCGGGCGGGGCACGAACTCGGGTATCGGCCGCGCCCCGCGCAAAGCGCCCTGGAGGATGCCGTGGAATGGTTCGACCGACACGGTTATCGATGAAGACCCTTGCGTAAATTCAAGGCATTGTCAGCATTTGTTCACGGGGTGAATACGCATCCGTTTTATCATGATGAAGTCCGCCGGAGTTGCCGGCGCGGGGCATGGATAGCCCGCCGAGGATCAAGCGCCAAAGCACTTGGTCCATCGGAGCGAGTCGGACATGTTGTCGGACTCGCGATATTGAAAAAGTGCAGGGACAGCGCTTTTTCGATCATTGCAGGAGCTTCGATGACTGGCACGGCGCTGGCGCATCCGAACATCGCGCTGATCAAATACTGGGGCAAGCGCGAGGGTGGCGGCAACCTGCCCGCGACCGGTTCGCTGTCGATTACGCTGGATGCGCTGAACACACGCACGCGGGTCGAATTCGATTCCACGCTCTCGCGCGACGAACTGCTGCTGGACGGCAAGTCCGATCCCGCGGCGCTGGCGCGGGTGGGTTCATGTCTGGACGTCTTGCGCGATCTTGCGGGCGATCACCGGCGCGCGCGCGTGGAGACGAACAACGATTTTCCGACCGCGGCCGGGCTCGCGTCTTCCGCTTCCGGTTTCGCGGCCTTGGTGACCGCTGCGAATGCGGCGCTGGGTCTGAGACTGGATCGCCGCACGTTGTCGAAGCTGGCGCGTCGCGCATCGGGTTCGGCGGCGCGTTCGCTCTACGGCGGTTTCGTCGTGCTGCATGCCGGCCGTAATGACGATGATGATCCCGCCGCGCAACCGCTGCTCGACGCGGATGAGTGGCCGCTCTCGGTGGTGATCGCCGTTACGGCGAGCGAGCCGAAACGAACGAGTTCGCGCGCCGGGATGCAATCCGGCCGCAGCACCTCGCCGTTCTACCGGGCCTGGCTGGACGGTGCGGATCATGATCTGGCGATAGCGCAGGCGTCGGTGCTGGCGCGCGACTTCGCGCAGCTTGCTGAAATCAGCGAGCACAATTGCCTGAAGATGCACGCGGTGATGCACAGCAGCCGTCCGCCCCTGATCTACTGGAACGGTGCGACGGTGGAATGCATGCATCGCGTGCGCGAGCTGCGCGGGCGTGCCGGCGTGCAGGTTTTCTTTACCATCGACGCCGGGCCGCAGGTGAAGGCGATCTGCGTCCCGCAGGATGCCCCTCGTGTTGCGGCGGCGTTGCGCGACGTGGCGGGCGTGGAGTCAGTATTGATCAGCGGCATCGGCGAGGGCGCGAAATTGCTTCGCTCGGAGGAGACAGCCTGATGCGCATCAAGGCATCCGCGCCGGGCAAGCTGGTGTTGTGCGGTGAGTATGCGGTGCTGGAAGGCGCGCCCGCGCTGGTGCTGGCCGTGGATGCGCGAGCGCGGGTTTTGCTGGAGGACGCAAACGATGGTGCATTCCATATCGCCGCGCCGGACGTGGGCGTGCCGGACGCACGCTTCGATTTCGATCCACGCGGCGGCGTGCGCTGGTTCGAGGTCGATGAGGCGCGGAGCGAACGTCTCTCGCTCGTCGCGCGCGTCATCGAGGTTTTCGGCGCGCGGCAAACACCCTTTCGCGCATCGCTCGATACCGCCGGATTTTCTCTCGGAGGAGAAAAGCTCGGCCTGGGTTCCAGCGCCGCGCTCACGGTCGCCCTTGCCGGCGCTTTGCGCGTACGTGCGCGCCGCGGACCGCCGGAGATCGATGAGCTGATGGCGCTGCACCGCGATTGGCAAGGCGGGGGCAGCGGGTTGGATGTCGCCGCGAGTTTCAGCGGTGGCTTGTCGATCTACCGATCGCGGGATGGGCGACCCTCGGTCGAACGCGCGCAGTGGCCGGCTTCTCTGTATTGGTGTTGCGTGTGGTCGGGAAAGGCTGCCAGCACCGGTACGCAGTTGCGCCGGCTCTCCGGCTGGCGCGCGCGCGCGCCGGGTCACTACGCCGAAAACATGCAGCGGCTCGCGCAATGCGCGGAAAAAGCCGCAGCGATGGCGCGCACCGATGACACCACAGGCCTGCTCCGCGCCATCGCCGACTATGCGAAAAGTTTGCGCGAGTTCGATGACGCGGCCGGCTTGGACATTTTCAGCGGCGCGCACCGCGCGCTGGCCGGGCTGGCCGAACGCCACGGCGCCCTTTACAAACCCTGCGGCGCGGGCGGAGACATCGGCATCGCGCTGTCATCGCACCCGCAACCATTGAGCGATTTCCGCCGCGAACTCGGAGCATCGGGATTCCGCGAAATCGAACTCGGACATTTCGATCGCGGTTTGCAGGTCGTCCGCGAACCAGTCCATTCGACAGGAGAAGCACCGGATCATGCAGGAAGACACGTCGCCACAGCGGGTTGAACCGGCACTACAGGAGCAGCAGCACATGGACGAGCAGACCCTACCGGTTGCGCGGCGCGCGCGCATGCCAGGCTTCTACAGACTTGCGGTATCCGAGCGGTTGCAGTGGCTGCGGGAGCGCGGATTGCTCTCGCGCGAGGATTGCGGCGCGCTGTTGAGCGGCCGCCACACATTGAGCGTCGAATGCGCCGACAAGATGATCGAGAACGTGGTCGGCGTGATGGGCATGCCGGTGGGCCTGGGCCTCAATTTCCTGATCAACGATCGCGAATACCTGGTGCCGCTGGTGGTGGAGGAGCCATCGATCGTGGCGGCATTGAGTTCCGCGGCGAAACTGGTGCGCGCGGCGGGCGGCTTTCGCGCCGAGAGCACCCGGCCCATCCTGATCGGCCAGGTGCAGGTGGTCGATGTTGCGCACGCGGCCAGGGCGCAGGCCGCACTGTTGCGGCGCAAGGACGAGATCATCAACCTCGCCAACAGCCTGCATCCGAACATGGTCGCACGCGGCGGCGGCGCCGAGGACATCGAGGTGATGATCCATGCCTCACCCGATGGCGGCCGCGACATGGTGGTGCTGCATCTGCTGGTCGATACCTGCGATGCGATGGGCGCGAATCTGGTCAACACCATGTGCGAAGGCGTGGCGCCCCTGGTCGAGGCGATCACCGGCGGCAAGGTGTTCCTGCGGATTCTTTCCAACCTCACCGATCGCGCGCTGGTGCGCGCGAGTTGCACGATTCCGGTGCGGCTGCTGCACGGCAAGCGGCACGACGGCGAGCAGGTGCGCGACGGCATCGTCCTGGCCAACGACCTGGCGATCGTCGATCCGTATCGCGCTGCCACCCACAACAAGGGCGTGATGAATGGCGTCGACGCCGTGGCGCTGGCCACCGGCAACGACTGGCGTGCGCTGGAAGCCGCGGCGCACGCTTATGCAGCGCGCGGCAAGGGTTACACCTCGCTCACGAACTGGTCGAAGAATGCCGATGGCGACCTGGTCGGCAGCATCGAGATGCCGATGAAGGTGGGCACCGTCGGAGGTCCGCTGCAATCCAATCCGACCGTGATGATCAATCACCACTTGATGGGAATCAGGGGCGCGCGTGAACTGGCCGAGGTGATGGGCGCGGTCGGCCTGGCGCAGAACTTCTCCGCGTTGCGCGCACTGGTGACCGACGGCATCCAGATGGGCCACATGAGCCTGCACGCGCGCAGCGTGGCGACCGCCGCCGAAGCGCCTCCGGACATTTTCGACCGCGTGGTCGAACGCTTGCTCGAAGACGGCGAGATCAAGATCTGGAAAGCGCGTCAGATCGTCGCCGAATTGCGCGGCCAACCCGCGCCGCCCGCTCCGGCTCCGGCGCAGGCCTCGGAGGAAGACGCCGCCGGCCACGGCAAGGTGATCCTGCTGGGTGAGCACGCGGTCGTATACGGGCGACATGCGATCGCCGCACCGGTGCCACTGGCGATCCGTGCGCGCGTCGAGGAAGCCGAGGAGGGCATCACACTGGCGATTCCGCGCTGGGGTATCGAACAACATCTGCATCAGCACGTCGCGCATCCCGGTTCCTTCGCGCAATCGCTGACAATGCTTCTGGACAAGCTGCACATTGCCGATCGCAGGATGCGCATCCAGGTTTTCCCCAGCGTGCCGCGCGCCATGGGCCTGGGTGGTTCCGCCGCACTGGCGGTCGCGGTGATCCGCGCGCTGGACCGGCACTGCAAGCTGGATCTCTCCGACGGGCAGATCTGCGCATTGGCCTATGAGTGCGAGAAGATCGCGCACGGCACACCGAGCGGTATCGACAACACTGTCGCCACCTTCGGCCGCGCGATCCTTTATCAACGCGGCGAGCCGGTGCTCGTGGAGCCGCTCAATCTCGAACGGCCGCTGCCGTTGGTGATCGGCCTTTCCGGCACCGAAAGCCTGACGGCCAAGATGGTCGCGCGGGTGCGCGAAGCCTGGCAGCGCAATCGTGCACTTTACGAGCGCATCTTCGACGAGATCGACGCGCTGACCCTGCACGCGGTCGACGCGCTGGCCGCACGCGACCTGCCGCAGTTGGGCGAGCTGATGAACATCTGCCAGGGCCAGTTGAACGCGTTGCAGGTGTCGAGCTGGGAAGTCGAAGAGCTGCTGCAGATCGCGCGTGACAACGGTGCGCTGGGCGCCAAGCTCACCGGCGGCGGCGGCGGGGGTTCGGTGATCGCGCTCTGCCCGGATGATGGCGAACGGGTGGTGCGTGCGATGCGCGACGCCGGTTATCAGGCGATGGAGGTGCAGCTTGGCTGACGCACCCGCCCGGGATGCCGTGGTGTCCTCGGAAGCCGACCAACTGATCCTGGTGGACGATCGCGATCGCGAAATCGGCCACAACAGCAAGGCCGCCTGCCACGATGGCCATGGAATCCTGCATCGTGCGTTCTCGTTGTTCGTCTTCAATGGACGCGGTGAATTGCTGTTGCAGAAGCGCAGTGCATCCAAACGGCTGTGGCCCGGCTTTTGGGCCAACAGTTGCTGCAGCCACCCGCGCCGCGGTGAAGACATGCACGGCGCCACGCGCCGCCGCCTGCGCGAGGAGCTGGGACTCGAATGCGGTTTGAAGTTCCTCTACAAGTTCCAGTACCAGGCCGACTACGACGGGCTGGGCGCGGAGCATGAACTGTGCTGGGTATATGTCGGTTCGACCGATGCGCCCGTTCGCGCCAATGCCACCGAGATCGCGGACTGGAGGTTCATCGAACCGGACGTGCTGGATCGGGAAATCGCCGGCAACCCGCAGCATTTCACGCCGTGGTTGCGCCTGGAATGGCAGCGTCTCCGGAACGAATTCAGGAGCGAGCTGCCTGGCGCCCGGATCAAGGAGGATGGAGCATGAGCATTCCGCTCGTACAACAATACAAGGTTGCCCGATATGTACTGGGCAAGAAACTGCGCGGCGAAAAGCGTTATCCGCTGACACTGATGCTGGAGCCGTTGTTCCAGTGCAACCTCGCGTGCCCCGGGTGCGGCAAGATCGACTACGACAGCGAGACATTGAAGCGCAGGCTGTCTGTGGAGGAGGCGCTGCACGCAGTGGACGAATGCGGTGCGCCGATGGTTTCGATTCCCGGCGGCGAGCCGCTGATCCACAAGGAGATCGTGCAGATCGTCGAGGGCATCATCGCGCGCAAGAAGTTCGTGTACCTGTGCACCAACGCGATCCTGCTGAAACAGAAGCTGCACCTGTTCGAGCCCTCTCCGTATCTGACGTTCTCGGTGCATCTCGATGGCGACCGCGAGCGGCATGATCATTCGGTCGATCGCGAGGGCGTGTTCGACAAGGCGGTGGAAGCGATCGGGCTCGCGTTGGAACGCGGCTTTCGCGTCACCGTCAATTGCACGCTGTTCGAAGGCGAGAATCCGGAACGCGTGGCCGATTTCTTCGATTTCGCGATGAATCTGGGCGTGGAGGGGATCACCCTGTCGCCCGGTTACAGCTACCAGCACGCACCGGACCAAAGCGCCTTCCTGCCGCGCGAAAAGAGCAAGCAGTTGTTCCGCGACATCTTCCGCCTCGGCGCCGAGCGCGACAGCAAGTGGCGCTTCAATCAGTCCGGCTTGTTCCTGGATTTCCTTGCCGGCAACCAGACCTATCAATGCACGCCCTGGTCGATGCCCTGTTACAACATCTTCGGTTGGCAGAAGCCGTGTTATCTGCTCGTGGACGAGGGCCACGCGGAAACCTTCGACGAGCTGATGAACGAAACCGATTGGGAATCCTACGGCTTCGGCCGCAATCCCAAATGCGACAACTGCATGGCGCATTGCGGCTACGAAGGCACGGCTGTCGACGACACCTTCGCGCATCCGCTGAAGGCGCTGACGGAATTCATGCGGGGTCCACGCACGCGCGGCGAAATGGCGCCGGAGTTGCCCGTGCTGTATTCGCGCGGCGATCGAGCGCGTGCTGGCGAAATCCGCATTCCGGTGCAGGACATCGAACGTCGGAGCGCCCCGAACTGAATCCGGCGGGTCACGCCGGTGCCGCCGCCGCGTTGACGCATCGTCGCCGCGACCTTAGTATCTCGCGGCTAAGCCCGGGGTATAGCTCAGTCTGGTAGAGCGCCAGCTTTGGGAGCTGGATGTCGGGGGTTCGAATCCCTCTGCCCCGACCAGTTCGAATGGGCGCTCGACAAGTGGTTCGACGAGCGCTCGCGCGATGCCTTCCGATGGCGTCGCGCACGAGCCGGGTCAGTGAGCCATGGAGGCGAATGGAAGTCGCACCAGGGAAGGTTCATGCGAGAATCTATCCCGTTGCGCCCGTAGCTCAATCGGATAGAGCATCGGCCTTCTAAGCCGACGGTTGCTGGTTCGAGTCCAGTCGGGCGCGCCAGCGATTATCGTTGTGGTGGTAGTTCTTATGGTGGGCGTAGCTCAGTTGGTTAGAGTACCGGATTGTGATTCCGGTTGTCGTGGGTTCGAATCCCATCGTCCACCCCAGTTCGTTACAATTGGCAGTTCGGGCCGTTAGCTCAGTTGGTAGAGCAGGAGACTCTTAATCTCTTGGTCCTAGGTTCGAGTCCTAGACGGCCCACCAATTGTTCGGCGAGTTTGCCTCTCACCCGTGCGTTCTTTCCGCAAGTGGGAGAGGGGAGCGACGATCGCGCTTCGCGCGACGGTTTTGGATTGAGTTGCGAAAGTGGCGGAACTGGCAGACGCGCTGGATTTAGGTTCCAGTGGGGCAACCCGTGCGGGTTCGAGTCCCGCCTTTCGCACCACGGAATACCGGGCGCTTCGCATGGATGGGCGGGCCCGGGTTCCTGAAGTGAAGTCTCCCGTCATGGATGACGTATGGAATGAAAGGTACTCGCGCAACGTGATCCACGGAGTCTGATCCCATGCAAGTGCAACTAGAAAACACGGGCAAGCTCGAGCGTAAGCTGACGGTGCGGTTCCCGGCCGAGCAGTTCGAGTCGCGCGTGCGCGAGCGCGTCACCGAGATGAGCCGCAACGTGCGCCTGAAGGGTTTCCGACCGGGCAAGGTCCCGCCGAAGGTGATCGAGCAGCGCTTCGGTGCGCAGATCCGCGGCGAGGCGCTTTCCGATCTGGTCGGCAGCACCTTTCGCGAAGCGGTGCAGAAGGAAAACCTGCAACCGGTCGCCGCGCCCGATATCGATACCAGCGGCAAGCCCGAGGGCGGCGAGATCGCCTACACGGCCACTTTCGAGGTGCTGCCGGAGATGCCGGCCGTCGACGTTGCGGCATTGCAGATCGAGCGCGCCACCTCCGAGGTCTCCGAGGCAGATATCGACGCGATGATCGAAACCTTGAGAGCCCAGCGTCGGACTTTCGTCGATGTCGATCGTGCCGCACAGGCCGGCGACATGGTGATCTTCGACTGGTCAGCACAAGCGGGCGAATACCGCCACCCGGTGGAGGGCCGCGAGCGCGCCGCCACGGTGCTCGGTTCGGGCGCGCTGTTCGCCGCCTTCGAGGAAGTGCTGCGCGGACACCAAGCCGGCGATGAATTCGAATCGAGCGTCGCCTTTCCGGTTGAATTCCGCGATCCGCAGTTGGCGGGAAAGCTGGTGCAGGCGAGCGTGAAAATCGACAAGGTGCGCGAGCCGCACCTGCCGGAGGTGGACGAGGCTTTCGTCAGCGCCTTCGGCGTTCCCGAGGGCGACGTGGAAACCTTCCGCAAGGAAGTGCGCGCCAACCTCGAGCGCGAACTCGACAACGCGCTTCGCATGCGCTTGCGCAACGAAGTCGCCGGCAAGCTGGTGGATGCGCATCCCGGACTCGATGTGCCGCAGGTGCTGGTGGATTCGGAAACCGATCGACTGGTGCGTGCCTCGGCACCGAATCTGCCCGCGGACGCACCCGTGCCGCCGGAAGCGCGCTCGGCGGCACAGCCGATCGCGCGCCGCCGCGTGGCCGCCGGTCTGCTGCTGCGCGAGATCGGCCGCAACAACGGCATACGGCCGGACGAGAAGCGCGTCTCGCAGGCCATCGCGACGATCGCTTCGACCTACGAAGAGCCGCAGAAGGTCGTTGAACTTTACGCTTCCGACCCCCAGTTGCTGGATGGAGTGCGCAACTCGGTGCTCGAGGACCAGGTGGCCGAATGGGTGGCGGAACACGCAACGGCCACTGAACGTTCCCTGGGCTTCGACGAAGTGATGCATCCTCGCTAAGATGGTCCGCAGGTGGGCCATCGCCCACCTCCGGAGAACGTCATGTCCAATCCATTCCCGCCCTCGGTGCAGAACCTCAACCTCGTGCCGATGGTGGTCGAGCAGACCTCGCGCGGCGAGCGTTCCTACGACATCTATTCGCGCCTGCTGAAGGAACGCGTGATCTTCCTGGTCGGCGAGGTCAACGATCACGTCGCCAACGTGTTGATCGCGCAGATGCTGTTCCTGGAATCCGAAAACCCCGAGAAGGACATCAGCCTGTACATCAACTCGCCGGGTGGTTCGGTCACGGCGGGTCTGGCGATCTACGACACCATGCAGTACCTGAAACCCGACGTCGGCACCATGTGCATCGGGCAGGCGGCCAGCATGGGCGCGCTGTTGCTGTGCGCCGGCGCCAAAGGCAAACGCTTTTCCCTCCCGCATTCCCGGATCATGATCCACCAGCCCTGGGCGGGCGGCATTTCGGGCCAGGCGTCGGACATCGAGATCCACGCGCGGGAAATCCTCACTATGCGCGAGCGGCTGAACGAAATCCTGGCCCGCCATACCGGCAAGCCCATCGAGGAAATCAGTCACGACACCGAGCGCGACCGCTTCATGAGCGCGGCCGACGCCCGGACCTACGGGCTGATCGACTCGGTATTCGAGCGCCGGCCCGATACCTCGGTGAAATCGGCCTGAGCGAGCCGGTAATATCCCCTTGGACCCTCGTTCCGGCGCCCCGCGCCGGAGCGGGGTATTCCGTGACCTTCCCTTGCCTGTGGCAAACCGGCGCTGTGTTATTCTCGGCTTGCGCGCAAGGAAGGCTGTTTAATGGCTGCAACAAAGCCTCGGCCGCCCTTGGGTGAGAGAAATCATCGCAACTCGAGAGGTTTTCGGAGTTGTGGAAGCGTGTTGAAGTAGCAAGGGCGACCGGCAGCCAAATCGGCGAGATCTTTCTTCAGAGGTTTTTGGCATGAGCGACGACCGGCAAGGCCGGGCCAACGACGGCGGCAAGATTCTTTATTGCTCGTTCTGCGGCAAGAGCCAGCACGAGGTCCGCAAGCTGATTGCGGGCCCCAGCGTATTCATCTGCGATGAATGCGTCGAGCTGTGCAACGACATCATCCGCGAGGAGCTGGAAGAGAAGGCCGCGACCGGCCGCAACCAGTTGCCCAAGCCGCGCGAGATCATGGACACGCTCGATCAGTACGTGATCGGGCAGACGCGCGCCAAGAAGGCGCTGGCCGTCGCGGTGTACAACCACTACAAACGCATGGAGTCGCGTGCCAAGAACGACGACATCGAACTCGCCAAGTCGAACATCCTGCTGATCGGTCCGACCGGCTGTGGCAAGACGCTGCTGGCGGAGACACTGGCGCGGCTGCTGAATGTGCCGTTCACGATCGCCGACGCCACCACGTTGACCGAAGCCGGCTACGTGGGCGAGGACGTCGAGAACATCATCCAGAAGCTGCTGCAGAAGTGCGACTACGACGTCGAGAAGGCGCAGACCGGCATCGTCTACATCGACGAGATCGACAAGATCTCGCGCAAGAGCGAGAACCCGTCGATCACGCGTGATGTCTCCGGCGAAGGCGTGCAGCAGGCGCTCCTGAAGCTCATCGAAGGCACCGTCGCCTCGGTGCCGCCGCAGGGCGGGCGCAAGCATCCGCAGCAGGAGTTCCTGCAGGTCGACACGCGCAACATCCTCTTCATCGTCGGCGGCGCGTTCGAGGGGCTGGACAAGATTGTCGAGAAGCGCGTCGGGCGGCACGCCCGGCTCGGTTTCGCGATGCAGACCGAGGAGAC
>DASXWZ010000282.1:0-1939 GCA_036503375.1 Rhodanobacteraceae bacterium
ATTCGAATGCGCAACTGCCTTAGCGGGGAGGAGGGAGGCGGGATGCGGGAGGTGCAAAAGCAGAAGGGCTGCTCGCCCGCGCGCGCTCTGCTTCAACTCCTCCCGCCTCTAGCCTCCCGCCTCCCGTGCTCAGCCTCGGCATCGATCCGGGCAGCGTGCGCACCGGCGTCGGCGTGATCGAAGCGGGCGGCGGCGGCACCCTGCGTTGCGTGCACCACTGCATGCTGAGCGTCGGCGGCGAAGACGAGTTTCCGCAACGGCTGGCACGGATCTATGACGGCCTGCTTGCGATCATCGACCAGTACCACCCGGCGGAAGCCGCGATCGAGCGTGTGTTCATGGCCAAGAATGCGGATTCCGCACTGAAGCTGGGGCAGGCGCGCGGCGCAGCGATCTGCGCGGCGGTGAGCCGCGCGCTGCCCGTGCGCGAATACGCGCCGACCGCAATCAAGCAGGCGGTGGTCGGCGGCGGCCGCGCTGAAAAGGCGCAGGTGCAGCACATGGTCGGCGTGCTGCTGGGACTGCGCGAACGATTGCAGGCCGATGCCGCCGACGCGCTGGCGGTGGCGATCGCACACGCGCACGCGCGCGAAGGCGCGCAGCGGATCGGAATTCCGGCAGCGGCATGGAGAAGGCGGCGATGATCGGCCGACTGCGTGGAACGCTCGTTTCCAAGCAACCGCCCTGGATCGTGCTGGACGTCGCCGGCGTCGGCTACGAGCTGGAAGTGCCGATGTCCACGCTGTACGACCTGCCGGAAACCGGACGCGAAGTGGCGCTGCTGACCCATTACGCGATCAGGGAAGACACCGCCGCCTTGTTCGGTTTCCTGCGCGAAGAGGAGCGCGCGCTGTTCCGCAATCTGCAGAAAGTCTCCGGCATCGGTGCACGCATCGCGCTGGCGGTTCTGTCGGGTGTCAGCACCGATGAATTCGCGCGGCTGGTGCACGACTCGGACATCGCCGCGCTGACGCGCATCCCGGGCATCGGCAAGAAAACCGCGGAGCGGATCGTGGTCGAGTTGCGTGATCGCGTGGATGCGATGGCGTTGCAGGCGCAACCGCGTACGCGGGGCAAGTCGTCGCCGCAGGAGGAAGCGGTCGCCGCCCTGCAACAGCTCGGCTACAAGCCTGCGGAAGCCGCGCGTCTGGCGAAAGAAGCCGCGAACGAAGGCGATGATGCCGAAGCCATCATCCGCAAGGCGCTGCGCGCGGCGCTGGGCCGCTGAGCATCGACCGGCGATGAACGAACAAGCGCCCAACGAACACCCGAGCGAGCGCGTGGAAGCCGCCACAGGCGACAAGGCGAGCGATTCGGGCAGCAAAACCCAAACCGCGCTGCGTACGCTGGTGATCGGCGCGGTCGGCGTGGTGTTCGGCGATATCGGGACCAGCCCGTTGTACACCATGAAGGAGGCCTTCTACGGACCACATGGCATGCCGGTCAGTCCCGTCAATGTGCTCGGCATCGTTTCGCTGGTGGCCTGGTCGCTGGTGATGGTGGTGGCGGTGAAATACGTCAGCTTCATCATGCGCGCGGACAACAAGGGCGAAGGCGGCATCATGGCGATGATGGCGCTGGCCCAGCGCGCCAGCCGCGGTCATCCGCACATGCGGCGCATGGTGGTGCTGTTCGCGATTCTGGGTGCAGCGTTGTTCTATGGCGACGGCGTCATCACACCGTCGATCTCGGTGCTGTCGGCGATCGAGGGACTGGAGGTCACCGCGCCGACGCTGGATCACTACGTCGTGCCGCTGACGGTGGCAGTGCTGCTGGCGCTGTTCTGGTTCCAGAAGCACGGCACCGGCCGCGTGGGCAGCGTGTTCGGCCCGGTGATGGTGCTGTGGTTTTTGACGCTCGGTGCGATCGGTATCTGGAATATCCTGCAGCATCCGTTCGTGCTGCGCGCATTGAATCCCTGGTACGCGGTGGAGTTCTT
>DASXWZ010000283.1:0-1551 GCA_036503375.1 Rhodanobacteraceae bacterium
ACCGCGTCAGGTGAATACCGCGTCAAGGCGACAATGCCCTTCCGCCATCCACGCGCAGGATCTGGCCGGTGACGTAAGTCGCATCCCGCAACAGCCACAGCACCGCCCCGGCGATATCCTGCGGCGAACCCTGCCGTTTCAGTGCGGTACGCTGCAAGATCGTTGCCATCGTTTCGGCCTCGATCGGTTGTTCCGACCACAGCACGTTGCCCGGTGCCACCCCGTTGACGCGCACGTCAGGCCCCAGCTCCTGCGCCAATGCCAGAGTGGCCATCGCCAGCGCGGCCTTGCTGACGCAATACGCCATGTAGTCCCGCAAAGGCTGCTGCGCATAGATGTCGACGATGTTGACGATGCTGCCATGCGAATGTTGCAGGGGTATGGCGGCCGCCTGTGCGAGCAGCAGCGGCGCACGCGCATTGGTGGCCAGGAAGTCGTCGAACTGCCGCATGGTGATCGTGCCGAACGGCGTGGGTTCGAATGCGGCGGCGTTATTGACCAGCGCGTTCAGCTTGCCGAAGCGCGCGATCGTTCGATCGATCAACTCCGGCATTCGCGTGGCATCCATGAGATCGGCCTGCAGCGCCAACGTGGAATTCGCGCGCGCTGATTCCAGTTCGGCGACCAGCGCATCCAGTTCCGTGCGCGAGCTGCGATAGTGCAAGGCGACGTCGTAACCGGCACCGTGCAGGGTGCGCGCGATCACCGCGCCGACGCGACGGGCCGCGCCGGTGATCAGGACGACGGGATTCCGTGAATTCGTCATTCAAGCGACCCTGCTTCAACCGTTCGCGCTGAGCGTAGCTCGCGTAGCGAGCGAAGTCGAAGCGCTGGCAAGATCGCGAGCGGATCGTATGATGTCATTCGACTCCGGCGCTTCGCGCCTATGCTCAGGTCCAACGGAAATCAACGCCGCAGCGTCGCCCGACTCGTTGCCCGCCCCCAGCGCTGAAGAAATCGCGCATTCGCGGCGATTGTCCATGCTGATCCGCGAGGAAATCGCAAGCTCCGGGCCGATGCCGTTCTCGCGCTTCATGGAGCGCTGCCTGTACGCACCGGGTCTGGGTTATTACAGCGCGGGGAAAGCCAAACTCGGCGAGGCCGGCGATTTCATCACCGCGCCCGAGCTGGGTGCCTTGTTCGCGCGATGTATTGCGAACGCGATCGCACCGGCGCTGCGCGCCTGCGGGGAGGCCGCGAAATTTTTCGAACTGGGCGGCGGCAGCGGCGCTTTCGCGCGTGATTGCATGCTGCAACTGCAGAAGCTCGATGCCTTGCCGCAGCACTACTGGCTGCTGGAGCCGGGCGCCGACCTGCGCGAGCGCCAGCGCACCCTGTTGCACGAGGCCCTCGCGCCGGAATTGTTCGCGCGCATCGAGTGGATCGATCGTCCGCCGCAACAGGCCTGGTCGGTCGTCCTGTTCGCCCACGAGTTGCTGGATGCGTTGCCCGTGACGCGATTCGCGATCGTCGAGGGCGAGGTGTTCGAGGAACACGTGATCGTGGATGCGAACGAAAATTTCGTTCGCAGTGATCGTCCGGCCGACGCGC
>DASXWZ010000284.1:0-4382 GCA_036503375.1 Rhodanobacteraceae bacterium
CCATTACGTCGAAGTGGATCCAATCGGCGCCGGCCGTGAGCACGGCATTCACTTCTTCGCCAAGCCGGGCGAAGTCGGCGGAGAGGATGGATGGGCAAATGATGCAGGATTGTCTTGGCATATTACCGAGGCGACGCGCAGGAATATTCCGTTCGCGCTGAGCGTAGCTCGCGCAGCGAGCGAAGTCGAAGCGCCCGATCGCCTTTCGACTTCGGCCCTATCTTTTTCAAAGATGAGGCCTACGCTCAAGGCGAGCGGATTTGTGCCTTGTTGTTATCTGAACCCGCGCTCCGATTGTATTCGTTCCCATGCCGCATTGATCTCGCTGGCGCGCGCCTCGGCGCGGCGGCGCAGCTCTTCCGGTGCGCCGCTCATGCGATCCGGATGGTACTCGCTGATCAGCTTGCGGTACGCGCGCTTGATCGTGCGCTCGTCCGCATCACGCGCCACGCCCAGCACGGTATACGGATCGGGGCCGGACGAAGCACGCGACGGCCCGCGCCAACCGCCGCCATTCTGCGATTGCGAGTGCGCGCGGCCGCCCGCGCCCGCATTCCAGACGAAGCCCTTCATCGCCAGCAGCGCCATCAACTGCAATTCGCTGACGTGCAGCGACCACGCCAGCCGCCGCATCAGGTTCATCTTTTCCGGCGAGGGCGCGCCTTCGGCCAGCGCGGTTTCCGCCACCATGTCGATCAGCGGCATCACGTAATTGCGCCGCAGCGCGCACCATGCGCGCAAGTTGCCGATCGCGTGGTTTGGATCGTAGCCGGGCGCCTTGCCGCGATTGAAGGCCTCGATCGCACGGCGCCGCCAGAGCGGATCGAGGTTCAGACGGATCATCAGCTTCTCGACCACGCCGATCTCGGACTCGGACACGCGCCCGTCGGTCTTCGCGATCGCGCCGAGCAGGGCGAACAGCGGTTCGACGAATCCGTACGGCTCGCTGCCGCGCGTGAAGACGCGCAACGCGCCTGCGTCGAAGACGTGTCCGATCAGCAGGCCGAGCACCGCGAATGGAATGCTGTGGAAAAACAGCAGGCCGACCAGGAAGCCGATGATCTTGCCGAGGATGTTTACGCGCACGGCGACATTCCGCCGCAATGCGCCGTGCACGGTCCCATCCGCGCGGACGCGACAGGCGCGTGCGCAGCGGCAGATGCGGGGACGAGCGGACAGGCAATGCGCATCGCGGTCGGATCGCGGAAAGGACGGGCGAGTTTATCAGCCCGCCCCTTCACGAAAACCCGTTCGTCCCGAGCGTGGTGGCCGAAGGCAACGGAGTCGAAGGACGCTTCGACTCCGCTCGCTGCGCGGGTTACGCTCGGCGCGAACGGTCTTTTACAATCACGCTTTCCGCACGAAACACGCTCATGCCCACCATCCTGCACGCGTCCCATTTGCCCGGCCTCGAACTCCTGCACCGCGGCAAGGTGCGCGACGTGTACGCGTTGCAGAACGACCGGCTGTTGATCGTCGCGACCGATCGCCTGTCGGCGTTCGACGTGGTGCTGCCCGATCCGATCCCCGGCAAGGGCGAGATGCTGACGCAGATTTCCAATTTCTGGTTCGGCAAGACCGCGCACCTGGTGCCCAATCATCTGACCGGCGCGCCGGTCGCGGACGTGCTGCCTGCAAATGTCGATCCGCACCTCTACGAAAAGCGCGCGGTGGTGGCGAAACGGTTGCGGGCCGTACCGATCGAGGCGATCGCGCGCGGTTACCTGATCGGCTCGGGCTGGAAGGATTATCAGGCGAGCGGCTCGTTGTGCGGAATCAACTTGCCCGCCGGCTTGCGACAGGCGGAAAAGCTTCCCGAACCCATTTTCACGCCTTCGACCAAGGCGCCTTCCGGTTCGCACGACGAGAACATCGGCTTTGATGCCGTAATCGCAAAGATCGGCGCCGATCTGGCCGAACAGGTGCGCGCTGCCACGCTGGCGATCTACAACTTCGCCGCGGACTACGCTGCGCAGCGCGGCATCATCATCGCCGACACCAAGTTCGAGTTCGGCACCGACGAGAACGGCAAGCTGTACGTGATGGACGAAATGCTCACCCCAGATTCCTCGCGCTTCTGGCCGGCGGATCAATACCAGGTCGGCATCAGTCCGCCGTCATACGACAAGCAGTTCGTGCGCGATTACCTGGAAACGCTGGACTGGAACAAGCGCGCACCCGGTCCGGTATTGCCGCAGGAAGTGATCGACGCCACCGCGGCGAAATATGCCGAGGCGTTGAAGAAGCTGGCGGGGATTGCACTCGATTGAGATTACCTGGTCGCCCGCAGGCGGGTTCCTACGCGCTTCGTTTAGGAGCGCGCCAGCGCAATGCGCCATCTTTCTCTTCGCGCGATACAACAGAAACACCTTACGGGTCACGCTCCAGTCAATACGGCGATCGGTTTCCTCTCGTATCAACAATCAGGCACAGTAGAGCGAATATGACCAAATTCCATTTCGTCAGGGATTACGGGCGGCTGGCACTTTATCTCAGGTTGAGATATTCCCGCGACGAGGCAATGAGTCTTGCAGTCGGAGGACAGTATGAGCAATTCGGATTGAAAGAAGCGGAAATACTTCAATACGCTGGCTTGCGTAACGGGCAATCCTTGCTGGATTTCGGCTGTGGAAGCGGACGTCTTGCCTGGGCTCTGGGACAGAAGATGTCCATCGATTATTGCGGTATCGATATTGTCAAAGCATTTCTGCGGTACGCGAGGAAAAAATCGCCTGCCACTTATAGGTTTATCTTGAATCGCTCCTTTTCCATTCCATTGCCCAGTGCGTCTTTCGACATGGCTGCTGCATTCAGCGTGTTTACCCATCTTCTGCATCACGAAAGCTATACCTATCTTGCAGAGATTTTTCGCGTGCTCCGACCGGGCGGAGTCGTGGTGTTTTCCTTCCTGGAATTTTCAGAGCCACGCCACTGGGCAATATTTCAGAAGACAGTGAAAGTCCATCACGAGGGGAGATTGCCTCACCTCAATCAATTCATCGAACGTTCGCAGATCGAACTTTGGGCGAAGAAACTTGGCTACCAAAACCCAAGCTTTGTCGCTGGAGCTGCCTCGCCTTGGGGGAGCATGGGGCCCATCGGTCAAAGCCTGGCGATGCTGCGGAGATAGTGCATGGGCTGGGGCGAGCGTGCGATGTCCAGCGTCGGTAGCAACGAATGTCGAGGCCGGGAAGTTGCCCCGCCTGAGGAGCTGCTCGTCATTCCGGCGAAAGCCGGGATCCGGTTTTGGCGACACTAGAAGCTGGATTGCAAAGTCCATGCATGGACTCTGCCCTGCGCGCCGACCTTCGGTTGTCCTCATCGGTTCAGACAATTTGTCCGGATTGCGGTTGCGCCGCGCAATGATGAGCAATTGGTGCGGCGGCACGTTGTAAGATCGCTCCATGCGCTCCATCCACGACTGGTTCGGCAGCTACAGCGCGGATCACGCGAATGCGGCGAATCGCGCGATCCATTGGGTGTGCGTGCCGGTGATCCTGTGGTGCGTGGTCGCGGCGCTGTGGGTGATTCCGGTGTTCGAGCAATGGATGAAGCCCGGCTTCTGGGCGTTCGTGGCGATGTTCTGCGCCTTCCTCTTCTATTACCGGCTGTCGCGCGCGATCGGGCTGGCGATGGCAATGGTATTCATCGTCTGCGGTTTGATCGCGGCGGGCCTGTATGCTGCGCTCGGCGCGCGCAACCTGTTGTGGCTGGCGATCGCACTGTTCGTGCTGGCATGGATCGGCCAGTTCGTCGGCCACCTGATCGAAGGCAAGCGGCCTTCGTTCTTCACCGATCTGGTCTACCTGCTGATCGGCCCGGCCTGGCTGTCGTCCAAGGTGATGCGCCGCGTCGGCCTCAGATACTGACGGGCGGCGCTGCGTTCAAACCCAGCGCGTGGCGGATCGCGTAGGCGCAGGCGAACAGGATCGCGAGTATCGCGAGGCCGATCAGCGCCTGCACCAGCACGATCAGGCAGGCGCGGCCGAAACCCAGCACGCTGCCGTCGGGGCGCTTGATCAAGGCGCGGATCATGGTGGCCGTGATCAGGAAGCCGATCACCGCGCCGACCGACATCGCGATCAGGCGGATGGTTTCCGCCTGCAAGCCGGCGACGCGCGCGCCGAGCCCGATGAAGATTCCGACCACGAAATTCACCACCAGCGCGATGACGTACGCGGCCAGCGCCGTGCCGAACGCGAGCCAGAAACGCGGCGTGAATTTCTCGACCCAGCGCGTGGCCAGGCGCAGGATCACCGCGCCGATCGCGCCGCCGATCAACACGCCGATCGCGAACCCGATCAGCAGACCGACGAGATAACCCGCGCTGTGTGGCATGCCTGTCCCCTTCCTATGGCGCGCAGAAGCGCGCGGCCATCGTG
>DASXWZ010000285.1:0-1643 GCA_036503375.1 Rhodanobacteraceae bacterium
AACGTGCGCGCTTCGTCGGCGACGATCGGCACCACGTGCGGGCCGACCTGCTTGTCGCGCAACAGCAGGTTCATGCCGCGCACCAGCGCCATCGTGGTCGAGATCTCGCGATCGCCGGTGCCCTTGGTGATCTGCTCGAAGACCTTCAGCTCGGGCGCAGGCAGCGGGTGCGAAGTCTTGCGGCGGCGGTGCGGCAGGTAGCCGCCGAGCGCCTTGCGACGTTCGCGGATGTATTCGACTTCCGGCGAATCCTTGCCGGGATGGAAGTACGGCACCGATTCGATTTGCTCGCCTTTCAACTTGTCGTCGGCGATCGGGATGTTGAAGCGGTCGCGGAAGGCGACGATCGCCTCCTCGTGCATCTTCTTCTGCTGGTGCGTGATGTTCTGCGACTCGCCGGCCGACCCCATGCCGTAGCCCTTGACGGTTTTCGCCAGGATCACCGTCGGCATGCCTTCGGTGTTCATCGCCGCGTGATAAGCCGCGTACACCTTGTGCGGATCGTGGCCGCCGCGGTTGAGGCGCCAGACGTCGTCGTCGGACAGCGATGCAACCATCGCCGCGGTTTCGGGATACTTCCCGAAGAAATGTTCGCGCGTGTAGGCACCGCCGAATGCCTTGCAAGCCTGGTATTCGCCATCCAGCGTTTCCATCATCAGCTTGCGCAACACGCCCTTGGTGTCGCGCGCCAGCAGTGGATCCCAATACGAACCCCAGATCAGCTTGAGCACGTTCCACTCGGCGCCGCGGAACACGCCTTCCAGTTCCTGGATGATCTTGCCATTGCCGCGCACGGGCCCGTCGAGGCGCTGCAGGTTGCAGTTGATCACGAAAATCAAGTTCTCGAGCTTCTCGCGCCCCGCCAGCGAAATCGCGCCCAGCGTTTCCGGCTCGTCGGTTTCGCCGTCGCCGATGAAGCACCAGACCTTGCGGTCGCTTTTCGGCATCAGGCCGCGGCTTTCCAGATATTTTAGGAATTGCGCCTGATAGATCGCCTGGATGGGACCGAGTCCCATCGAAACCGTCGGCGTCTGCCAATACTCTGGCATCAGCCACGGATGCGGATAGGACGACAAACCCTTGCCGCCCACTTCCATGCGGAAGTGATCGAGCTGCTCTTCGGACAAACGCCCTTCCAGATACGAACGCGCGTAGATGCCGGGCGAGGAATGGCCCTGGTAGAAAATCAGGTCGCCGGGATGTTCCTCGGACGGCGCGCGCCAGAAATGGTTGAAGCCGACGTCGTACAACGTTGCGCTGGACGCGAAGCTCGCGATATGACCCCCGAGTTCGCCCGGCCTGCGGTTGGCGCGTACCACCATCGCCATCGCGTTCCAGCGGATCAGCGAACGGATGCGCCATTCCATCGCCGCGTCCCCGGGGCTTTTCGCCTCCAGGTGCGGCGGAATGGTGTTGATGTACTCGGTGGTCGGGTCGAACGGCAGATGGCCGCCGGCGCGGCGCGTCTCGTCCACCATCCTTTCCAGCAACTGGTGCGCGCGCTCGGTGCCCTCGGCGTTGATCACCGCTTCGATCGATTCGACCCATTCGCGGGTTTCGCGCGGATCGGGATCCTGATCCATGAATTCGCGTGCCAATGCGTTCATCGTTTGCTCCTGTGCGCGTTCGTTCGCGCGATTTTC
>DASXWZ010000286.1:0-4542 GCA_036503375.1 Rhodanobacteraceae bacterium
ACGCCTTTCGGCTCCAGCACCGTTTATGCGCTCGGCAGCCTCCTGACGCCCGACATCGATCCGGGCGATCTCGAACGCGTCGAAGTGCTGCGCGGACCGCAAGGGACGCTCTATGGCTCGAACACGCTGGGCGGACTGATCAAATTCGTGACGCGGCCGCCGGATGCCGGCGCATTTTCGGGCCGCGTGCAGGTGGACGGCAGCAGCGTCGCCGGCGGCGGCAACGGCTACAGCGCGCGCGTGATGCTGAATGCGCCGCTGGTGAGCGACAAACTGGCCATCCGCGCCAACGTGTACAAGCGCACCGATCCCGGCTACATCGACGACATCGGCAAGGGCGAGTCCGATGCGAACGAGGCGAGATCCAACGGCGGCCGCGTGCAGATGCTGTGGACACCCGACGATCGGTTCTCGCTGAACATTTCCGCGCTGTTCCAGAATCTCCATGGCGACGATCTGGCCAACGGCGGCGTGGACGTCGATCCACACACGCTGGAACCGCTTTATGGCCGTTATGTCTCGAAACATCCGCCGGGCACCGGGAATCTCGACCTCGGCTACCGGGTTTACAACGCGACCCTGGGTGCGGATCTGGGTTGGGCGAAATTAATCGCCACCAGCAGTTACGAAACGCTGGACCTCGATCAGGATTTCGACCTGACCAACGCATTCGGCCCCATCCTCGGTCCGGCTTTCGGCCTGCCCAATCCCGGTTTCTCCGAACGCACGCCGATCACCCAGAACAAGTCCACGCAGGAAGTGCGTCTGCAATCGCCCACAACGCAGAATCTCGAATGGCGCGTCGGTCTGTTCTACACGCGCGAACACAGCCGGTACTACGAAACCGTACTGGGTTTCGACTCGATCACGGGCGATCCGTACCCGCTCCCGCCGCTGGCGAACATCAACCTGGGTCCCGCGGCATTCACCGAGTGGGCCGGCTATGGCGACATCACCTATCACTTCACACCGCGCTTCGACGTGCTGCTGGGCCTGCGCTACACGCACGACCAGACGCAGTACACGCAGACAGGTGACGGCCTGCTGGTCGGCCCTTCGGATTTCACCACCAGCGGTTCCGACACGCCGACCACTTACCTGATCAATCCCTCGTTCAAGCTCGGCGACAACGTGATGCTGTACGGGCGCATCGCTTCCGGTTTCCGTCCGGGAGGGCCCAACGTCGGCGTACCACCGGGTCTCGGCGCGCCGACCACTTTCGGCCCCGACAAGCTGGTCAATTACGAGGTGGGCCTGAAGAGCACCTTGCTGGACGACCGAATGACGTTCGACGTGGACGCGTTCTACATCGACTGGAGTCATATCCAGCTCGAGAGCAACATCGCCGGCATCGGCTTCCTGAGCAACGGCGGCAAGGCCCGGAGCGAAGGGCTGGAAGCCGCGCTGGCGTATCGTCCCGTTGCAGGATTGACGCTGTCCGCGAATGCCGCGTGGACCGATGCCCAACTCACGCAGGACACGCCCGTTGGTCTGGTCGGCTTCAGCGGCGACCGCCTGCCCTATGTGCCGCGCTGGAACTTCAACCTGGGTGCGGACTACAACTTCCCGATCGCCAACGGCTGGTCGGGTTACCTGGGCGCAAATTACGGCTACGTCAGTTCGCGCCTCACCGATTTCCAGTCGCTGCCGGACGCGCGCTACGACCTGCCCTCCTATTCCGTGCTCGACCTGCGCGCGGGCCTCAACTACGGCAAATGGAGCTTCGGCGCCTTCGTCAAGAACGCGAGCAACAGCCGCGGCATCGCGATGCTTTCATTCGAGACGACCGATCCCACTGCCAGCCCGTATTCGGCGACTTACATCCGGCCGCGCCTGATCGGCATCACTGCCAGCGTGGATTTCTGACGCAACGCGCACAGGAGACCCCGAATGATCCGCCGTATCGTCGCCACCTCGCTCTTCTCCGTCTCGCTCGTCCTGTCGCAAATCGCATACGCGCAGGTGCCGCCGAAGCCGACCGTTCCCGCAATTCCGGCGTCGGCGGCTACCGTCGCGATTCCGCCTGCCACGGCGCCGTCCGCAGCGACACCGCAGATGAGCGAAGAGGATCTGCGCACCTTCTTCGACGGGATGGTGCCGTACATGCTCGCGCGCAACGATCTCGCGGGCGGCGTGATCTCGGTGGTGAAGGACGGCAAGCTGATCTTCGCGCAGGGCTACGGATATTCGGATCTGGCCAGACACACGCCGGTTGCCGCGGACAAGACGCTGTTCCGGATCGGTTCGGTGTCCAAGCTGTTCACCTGGACATCGGTGATGCAACTGGTCGCCGAAGGCAAGATCGATCTGGACGCCGACGTGAATACCTACCTGGATTTCAGAATCCCGGAAGCGTTCGGCAAACCGGTGACGATGCGTGAGCTGATGACTCACACTGCCGGCTTCGGCGAGACCTTGCGCGACCTGATCGCGGTGGATCCGAAAGGACTGCCCTCGCTGCGGCAATACCTCGTGGACAACTTGCCGCCGCGGATTTATCCGCCCGGCAAGATCGTGGCTTATTCCAATTACGGCGCCACGCTCGCCGGCTACATCGTCGAGCGCGTCTCCGGTCAACAGTTGCACGACTACATCGCCGATCGCATCCTGAAACCGTTGCGCATGTCGCACACGACCACGATGCAGCCGCTGCCTGCGTCATTCCAGCGGGATATGTCGGTCGGTTACCTCGGCGCGGCCAAGGGCGACGCCGTTCCTTTCGAGCTGGTCGTGCCCTGGCCCGCGGGTTCGGTGTCGGCCACCGCGACCGACATGGCCAGGTTCATGATCGCGCATTTGCAGAACGGACAATTCGACGGCACATCCATCCTGCCGGCGGAAACCGCGAAGCTGATGCACTCGAAGCAATACAGCGCCGCGCCGGGCATGAACGGTTTCGATCTCGGCTTCTATCAAGGCAACCGCAATGGCCTGGCGATCATCGGACATGGCGGTGACACCATCGCCTTCCATTCCGACCTCGAGCTGCTGCTCGACAAGAACGTCGGCATCTTCATGTCGTTCAACAGCGCGGGCGCGGGCGATCTTTCCACGCTGCAAGTGCGCAATGCGATATTCCGCGCTTTCCTCGATCGCTATTTCCCGTACGTGGCGCCTCAGGAGAAAACCGTCGCCGATCCCAAAGCCGATGCCGCGCGCGTGGCCGGCTGGTACATCCCCAGCCGCCGCAGCGACACGGCGCTCCAGCTGCTGTACCAGCTCGGGCAACTGCCCGTGGCGGCCCGGCCCGACGGCAGCATCGAAATCCCGCTGCTGCAGGATCAGTCCGGCGCGCCGATCCGCTGGCGCGAAGTCGGGCCGCTGACTTACCGCGAAGTGGGCGGGCAGACGCATCTGAAGTTCGTCACCGACAGCAACGGCGACATCCGCTACTGGATTTCCGACGAATTCCCCTCGGTGGAACTGTTCCAGCGCGTGCACGGATTGAAACAAGGCGGCACGCTCCACGTGCTGGCGCCGATTTCCATCGTCGTGCTCGTAGCGACCGCGCTGATCTGGCTGGGCGGCTGGATCGTGCGTCGTCGCTTCCGCAGTCCACTCGATCTCTCCGAGTCGCAACGACGTCGGCGGCTCGCTTCACGCGTGGGCGTGCTGGCGCAATTGGCCGTCGTGGTCGGCTGGATCATCTTCGTCGCGGCGATGTCGCAGCCGCTGGCGATCGCCCACAGCGGCGAGCTCGGTGGCTGGCTGATCCTCTTGTACGTGATCGGCGTGCTCGGCGTCATTGGCGGCATCGCGATCGTGCTCGAAGGCGTGCCGCGCATCGCACGGGGCCCGGGAGGCTGGTTTTGCCGCGCGGGCGAGGCTCTGCTGGCGCTGAGCGCGATCTACGTGATCTGGGCGATCTTCGCCTACGGCCTCGCCAACTTCCAGTTGCACTACTGATGGCCGCGCGCGCGTCGGGCTTGTCTCCGGAGGAAGCGGCCGATCCGGTTTACCGTCAGGAACTGGATCGCTCGTTGGGGCTGTGGCAACTGATCGTGTACGGCATGATCTTCATGGTGCCGATCGCGCCGTGGGCCGTGTACGGCTTCGTGTCGCGCGACAGCTTCGGCATGGTGCCGCTGGTTTACGCGGTCGGCATCGTGGCGATGCTGTTCACGGCGCTCAGCTACAAGCAGTTGAGCGGCGAGTTCCCCGTCGCGGGATCGGTCTATTCCTACGTGCAGCGCGGCCTCAATCCCTATCTCGGGTTCATCGCCGGCTGGATGATCCTGGCCGACTACCTGCTGGTCCCGGCGTTGATCTACGCCTTTTCCGCGAGCTGGATGCGCGGGCTGTTGCCCGGCGTGCCGCCTTTCGCATGGGTGCTTGGCTTCGCGATCGTCAACACCACCATCAACGTTCTCGGCATCCGGCTGCAGGCGCGCGCGAATTTCGCGCTGCTGGCGGCCGAACTTGCCATGCTCGGCGTGTTCATTTCGCTGGCGGTCCATTTCGTGTTCGTCGAAGGCCGCGGCGCGGGCGGCTGGTCGCGGGCGCCGTTCTATCAGCCGCAGCATCTGGACTGGGGCTTCATCG
>DASXWZ010000287.1:0-3453 GCA_036503375.1 Rhodanobacteraceae bacterium
GGACTCGTCTCGGGACAATTAAAAAGTCCTGTTGAGCCAGCCGCGCATCTTCCCGATGACGCTGCCGACGCTTCCCCCGACTGGTCCGAGCCCGCCGTGGGCGCCACCGGCGCGCGCGCCATGCAGCAGCAGACCCACGCCGCTGGCATAAACGGGACTGGAAACCACTTCGGCCAGGCCGGTGACGTGTTGCGGCAGACCCAGCCGCACCATCTTGTGGAAGATCTCCTCGGCCAGATCGAGCGCGCCTTCCATGCGCGCCGCTCCGCCGGTCAGCACCACACCGGCCGCAACCAGACTTTCGTAACCGGAGCGGCGCAGTTCGTCCTGCACCATCTCGAAGATTTCCTCATAACGCGCCTGGATCGACTGCGCCAGGGCCTGCCGCGCCAATCTGCGCGGCGGACGATCGCCCACGCTCGGTACCTGGATGGTTTCTTCCGCGTGCGCGAGCTGCGCCAGCGCGCAGCCGTACTTGATCTTGATCTCCTCGGCATGTGCGGTCGGCGTGTGCACGCCGTAGGCGATGTCGCTGGTGACCTGGTCGCCGCCGACCGGCAACGACTTGGTGTAGCGGATCGACCCTTGCGTGTAGATCGCGATGTCGGTCGTACCCGCCCCCATCTCGACCACGCATACGCCGAGCTCGCGCTCGTCTTCGGTCAACACCGATTTCGCGGACGCCACCGCCGCGGGCACCAGTTCATCGACCGACAATCCGCAACGCTGGATGCACTTGGTGCTGTTCTGCACCGCAGATGCCGCGCCGGTGACCAGATGCACGCCGGCTTCCAGGCGCACGCCGCTCATGCCGACCGGATGGCGTATGCCATCCTGACCGTCGATGCGGTATTCCTGCGGTTCCTTGTAGAGCACCTTGCGATCCGCCGGGATCGCCACGGCGCTCGCCGCTTCCAGCACCTGCTCCAGATCACCCGGCGTCACTTCGCGATCGCGGATCGCCGCAGTGCCGTGCGAGTTGCGCGTTTCCAGGTGCGAGCCGGAAATCGATGCGTACACCGAGCGGATGTCGCAGCCTGCCATCAACTCCGCCTCCTCGACCGCGCGCTGGATCGAATGCACGGTGGACTCGATGTCCACCACCGCCCCTTTCTTCATGCCGCGCGAAACATGCGAACCCAGCCCGATTACCTCGACCGGTTCGCCGGGCAGGTATTCGCCGACGATCGCCACCACTTTCGAGGTGCCGATGTCGAGACCGACGACCAGGTGCTTGTCGCTCTTGCGGTTCATGGGTTTAAACGTCTCGGGCAGGAGCATGGGGCGTACTCGCTTTCGAATCGGGAGGAGGTGCGGCGGGCGCATCCGGCCACTTCACCGCGAAACCGTTGCTGTAGCGCAGGTCGGCGTAGACGAAGCCGCCGCTGCGGCCCTGCATCAACGTCGGCATCACCGCGATGAAGCGCGCCAGGCGCTGTTCGGGTTGGTCGCGTCCGATGACGATCGCGCCGCCGCTGGAAAGCCGCAGGCTCCAGGACCCGCGACCGGAAAGATCCACCGCATCGACGCGCAGATGGAATCGCGCGAATTCGCGACTGGCTTCCTCGTAGAAATCGACCACGTCCGCGACACGATCGTCCGGCCCGGAGAGACGGGGGAGGTTCGCTATCGCATCCGCGTCCGGCACCGCGAACAACCGGCCGTCGCGGCCGAGCAGCCGGCCTTGCCCCCAGTGCGCGAAAGGGTGCAGTTCCAGCACGCGCAATTCCAGCATGTCCGGCCAGCGCTTGCGCGCTTCGACCCGCGCGACCCACGGCAACGCCGCGACCCTCCGGCGCACGCGATCCAGATCCAGCGCGAAGAATCCGGCGTGCAAGTCGGGCGCAATCGCCGCGCGCAATTCTTCAGCGTCGACATGCTTGAATTCTGCTTGCACCTGCAACCGCTTCACAGGCCAGCGGTCCGCAGCGAACCAGCCTTGCAGCACGCCGACCAGCGGCAGCGCGATCAGTGCGATCGCGACCAGCCAGGCGAGCAAACGAGTGATGGAGGCGCCCTTCACGCCGCGTCTCCGTCGAAGCTGGTTTCCAGCACGCGCCAGCACAGCGTTTGGTAGTCCATCCCTGCTTGCGCGGCCGCCTTCGGCACCAGCGAATGCGAAGTCATGCCCGGCGCGGTGTTCGCTTCCAGCAGCCAGTTGCGACCTTGCCGATCGCGCATCACGTCCACGCGGCCCCAGCCGGAACAGCCGAGCGCAGCGAATGCGCGCAGCGCCAGCGCGCGCAGTTCCTGTTCCGCATCGCCCTGCAATCCGGGACAGAGGTACTGCGTGTCTTCTGCGATGTACTTGGCGTTGTAGTCGTAGTAAGCGCCTTTCGGCACGATGTGGATGCTTGGCAACACCTCGTGTCCGAGGATGGCGACCGTCAGCTCGTCGCCTTCGATCAGCGTCTCCATCAGCAGGTCGCCCGGATAGCGCCGCGCCAGCGCGACGGCGCCGTCCAGATCTTTTTCTTCGAACACCCGCGACACTCCGACGCTCGAACCTTCGCAGGCGGGTTTCACGATCAATGGAAAGCCCGTTTCGCGCGCGGCGGCATGTACCCCGGATGCGTCCGCACCGCGCGGCAGCGGCACGAAACGCGGCGTCGGCAGACCGAGCGCACTCCACACCCACTTGCTGCGCACCTTGTCCATCGACAGCGCCGAACCGAGCACGCCCGAACCGGTGAACGGGATGCCGAGCGATTGCAGCGCACCTTGCAGCACGCCGTCCTCGCCGCCGCCGTGCTGGCCATGCAGGATGTTGAACACGCGCGCGAAGTGGCCCGCGCGCACTGCATCCAGCAAGGCAGGAATCCCGTCGATCGGGTGCGCATCGATGTCGCGCGATTTCAATGCAGCGAGCACGTTGTGGCCGGAATCCAGCGAGACCTCGCGCTCGGCCGAGCGCCCGCCCATCACCACGGCGACGCGGCCGAATGCGCGTGGATCGTCGATGCGCTTCATGCCGCACCCCGCGTCTTCAGCTCACCCGCGGCGGCGAGCTCGTTCGCCGCCGCGCCGATGTCGCCCGCGCCGAGCAACAGCAGCAGGTCGCCATCGCGCAGCAACGACGGCAAGGCGATCCGCAGTTCGCGCGGATGTTCGACGAATACCGGATCCACCTTGCCGCGCGCGCGCACCGCGCGCGCCAGCGCGCGGCCGTCCGCATTGGCGATCGGCGCTTCGCCCGCGGGATAGACATCGGTGAGCACCAGCACGTCGACTTCGCTCAGCACCGCGGCGAAGTCGTCCAGCAGGTCGCGCGTGCGCGTATAGCGGTGTGGCTGGAACGCGACCACCAGACGGCGCTCCGGCCAACCGCCGCGCGCGGCTTCGAAAACCGCGGCCAGTTCGCGCGGATGGTGTCCATAGTCATCGATCAGCAAGGCACTCCCGTGGTCGATTGCGATCTCGCCGCGCCTGTTGAAACGCCGGCCCACCCCCTGG
>DASXWZ010000288.1:0-3178 GCA_036503375.1 Rhodanobacteraceae bacterium
GGCCTGGGCGAGACGCACGAACAGGTGCTGGGCGCGCTGCGCGACCTGCGCGCGCACGACGTGGACATGATCACCATCGGACAGTACCTGCAACCCTCGCCGCATCACCACCCGGTGCTGCGCTACTGGACGCCGCAGGAATTCGACGAGCTGCGCGACGCCGGCATGGAGATGGGTTTCATGCACGTCGCATCGGGCCCGCTGGTGCGTTCGTCCTATCACGCCGACCAGCAGGCACACGACGCCGGCTTCGTCGAAGAAGTCGCCTAGGATTTTTCCGAGAGATCTATGAGCAAGCGCCTCCTCCTGATCGCATTCCTGACCTTGAACGCATTCGGCATCGCGCATGCCGACGGCGCGGCGAACTGCCCGGCTTCCGCGGCCAGCAGCGCGGCGATCGCACCGCCGCCGCCCACCGACGTCATCACCCAGGCGCCGCTGCTGAAACCGACTTCGGGCCAGGCCGAGGCCGGCGTGCTGGCCGCGCGCTTGCTGACGCGCTTCCACTACAACTCGCAGCCGCTCGACGACGCGATGTCGGCGAAGATCTTCAAGGGCTACTTCGACGCGCTGGATGGCCAGAAGCTGTTCTTCACGCAGGCCGACCTCGATCACTACGCCGCCGACCGCAGCAAGCTGGATGATGCGATCTGGAACGGCGATCTTTCCATTCCCTACGACATCTTCAATCTCTACGAGAAGCGCGCGGGCGAGCGCACGCAGTATGCGCTCGACCTGCTGAAGAAGGGTTTCGACTTCGGCACGGACGAGAGTTACCAGCCCGATCGCGACAAGGCGACATGGGCCAAGGACGGCGCCGCGCTCAACGACATCTGGCGCAAGCGCGTCAAGAACGACTGGATCCGCCTGAAGCTCGCCGGCCAGAAGGACGACGACATCCGCAAGACGCTGGCCAAGCGCTATTCCAATTATCTCGATCGCGTGCACCAGCTCGATTCGCAGGACGTCTTCCAGACCTACATGAACGCCTATGCGATGGCGATCGATCCGCACAGCAACTATTTCGGTCCGCGTGCGTCAGCCAATTTCGACATCGCGATGAAACTCTCTCTGGACGGCATCGGCGCGGTGCTGGAACAGCACGACGACTACACTCTGATCCGCGAGATGGTGCCGGGCGGCCCGGCCGACAGTTCCGGCAAGCTCGAGGTCGGCGACAAGATCGTCGCCGTGGGCCAGGGCGCGTGCGGTGCGCTGACGGACGTGGTCGGCTGGCGCATCGACGACGTGGTCGACAAGATCCGTGGTCCCAAGGGCAGTACCGTGCGGCTGGAAGTACTGCCCGCCGACGCGGGTCAGGACGGCAAGCACGTGCTTGTGACGCTGGAGCGCAAGAAGGTCACCATCGCCGAGCAGGCGGCCAAGAAATCCATCATCACGGTGAAGGACGGCGACACCACGCGCCACATCGGCGTGATCACGCTCCCGACCTTCTATGAGGACTTCGATGCGCGCCGGCGCGGCGATCCGGACTACAAGAGCGCCACGCGCGATGTCGCCAAGCTGCTCGGCGAGCTGAAACAGCAGAAGGTCGACGGCGTGGTGATGGACGTGCGCGACAACGGCGGCGGCTCGCTGGCCGAGGCCACCGAACTCACCGGCCTGTTCATCAATACCGGGCCCGTGGTGCAGGTGCGTGACGCGCGCGGCCGCGTGGAAGAAGAGAAGGACACCGACCAGGGCATGGCCTGGAGCGGCCCGCTGGCGGTGCTGGTCAATCGCGGCTCGGCCTCGGCCACGGAGATTTTTGCCGCCGCGGTGCAGGACTACGGACGCGGCATCGTGATCGGCGAACAGACCTTCGGCAAGGGCACGGTGCAGAACCTTACCGATCTCGATCAGCTCGCGCAAAACGAAAAACCGACGTTTGGCGAGCTGAAGATGACGATCGCCGAGTTCTTCCGCATCAACGGAGGCTCCACGCAGTTGCGCGGGGTCACGCCCGACATCCAGTATCCGCACAGCGTGGATTTCGCCGACTTCGGCGAATCCTCGTACGACAACGCGCTGCCGTGGACGCACATCGATCCGGCGCAGTACAAGCCGGTCGCCAATCTGAAACCGCTGATCCCGCAATTGACGCAGATGCACGAGGCGCGTTCGGCCAAGGATCCGTCCTGGAAACTGCTGCTGGACGAGCTGGCCGCCGCGCGCAAGCTGCACGATGAGAAGTCGGTATCGCTGAACTACGCGCAGCGCGATGCCCAGCGCAAGCAGCTCGACGCGCAGGACACGCAGTTCAAGGCGCGGCGCAAGGCGCTGGGCGACGATTCGGCGGTCAACATCCGTCCGGACGACGGCCTGCAGCCGGGCGAACGCAGCCTGCAATCGGATCTCGCGGCGGAAAAAGCGGCCAAGAACGCCAAGGATGCCGAGCTGGATGAAACCGCGCACATCCTCGCCGACGAAGTCGACCTCATCCGCGGCAACAACAAGCTCGCGGCGGAAGTGTTGCCTTACAAAGGCGTGTTGAACGGCGTCGCCGACAGCGAGTGACGCACGCCGCCAGCCTGGGCATCGCAGGCTCCCGCCCTATCGCGAATACCGTCCCTGCAGGAACGCAAAGAGTGCGCGCAGCGATTGCGCTTCGCCGCCGCGCGGATGGCCGGGACGATCGCCGTCGTTCCAGGCGTAGACGTCCACGTGCAGCCACGGAACCGTCGCCGGCACGAAGCGCTCGAGATACAGCGCGGCGGTGATCGCGCCGGCGTGGCGCGAGGCGCCGGTATTGACGAGATCGGCCACGTGCGACGCCAGCATCGTGCGATATGGATGCCATAGCGGCAGGCGCCACAACGGATCGTGTTGCGCGCGCGCTGCGGCGAGCAACGCTTCCGCACAGCGTTCGTCGTTGGCGAACAGCGCGGGCAGCTCGGGCCCGAGCGCCACGCGCGCGGCGCCGGTCAGCGTGGCGAAATCGATCAGCAGGTCGGGCTTCTCTTCCGCGCACGCGGCCAGCGCGTCGCACAGGATCAAGCGACCTTCGGCATCGGTGTTGTCGACTTCCACGGTGACGCCCGCACGCGTGCGGATCACCTCGCCGGGCTTGAGCGCGTCGCCGGAAATCGCGTTGTCCACCGCGGGAATCACCAGCAACAGTCGCACAGGCAATTTCGCCGCCATCACCAGCCGCGCCAGGGCCAGGGCGTGCGCGGCG
>DASXWZ010000289.1:0-7920 GCA_036503375.1 Rhodanobacteraceae bacterium
CCCGGAGATCGACGGCGGCGCAGCACTTCGCGCCAGTGCGATTTCATCCGCGCGATTTGCAATCCGGTACTGCCCCACCGGTGCCATTTCAAAATACGAGGTTTTGACATTTTGCGATTGCGCCAGACCACTGCAGCATAATCCGGCAACGAGCACCAGGCAGGGTCTTCGTTGATTCATTATTTTTCTCTCAATGACGTCCCAAGGAGCGTCACGCCATGGTGTCCAACCGAGGAATCTGGCGCTTGCCAGAATCAGCGCACTTTATTCTGCCTGGACGCGCGTAGCGTCACGGCGCGGAATATACCCCGCCATTGATCGGCAATCCCGGCGATCTCACAAGTGCGCAATTTTGGTCACGCCAATAACCGACTTCGGCGACCAACTTAAAATCGCCTTGAGCGAGACTGGACGTGCCCGCTCCAACGGGCAGATGTGTCACGGCGCGCCATCGGGTTCGGCCCCGGTGGCGCGCAACTATTGTCTTTTAGAGAGTTGATCCTTCGGTACGGCCGCGCACTTGAGTCGCAGCGCCCGGAGAAGTTGACCATCGGCAAGCGTCATTCAAGTCTGCGTTTCACGCGCGCGCGCGCGCGCCGCCCCACTTGCAAGGTCGCACCGGACCGCATGGTCAGGAGCAATTGACCGTTGCTCGAGGCAACGCGCGTCACGGCACCGACATTGACCAGCGTCGAACGATGGATGCGCAGCACGCGTGTCGCCGGCAAAGCGCTCTCCAACTGACTCAGTGATCCGCGCATCAAATGGCTGCGAGTTGCCGTATGTGCCTGCACGTAATCGCCGTCGGCGGAAAACCACTCGATCTGGTCGAGGGCCAGTCGTTGCCGTTCTCGTCCCGATTCAACCCACAGGTGCGTAGGCGCCGACACCGGCTGTCGCGCATGGAGAGTTTGCAGAGACGATTCGAGTGAGGAAATGCGCTGTGCGCCGTTGCCCATCGTGAGCCGTGAACGCGCACGTTGGATCGCATGCTGCAGCCGCACAGGATCGACCGGCTTCACGAGGTAATCGGCGGCGTCTACACCGAAAGCGGCGACGGCATACTGTGGCCATGCCGTAACGAACACGACGGCGGCCGATGCTGCTGGCTGCAAACGCGTGGCGAGTTCCAAACCGGCCAGCGCCGGCATTTCGATGTCGAGGAACAGCAGGTCGATTGCCTCGCGCGCCAGCACGTCGAGCGCTTCCAACCCGTTGGAGGCAGTTCCGGCGATGACCACGTCGGGTGAGTCGCGCAACAGACGTTGCAGCACCTGGCGCGCCAGCGGTTCATCGTCGACGATCAGCGCGCGCAATGGTCCGGTCATGATGCGGGCAGATGCACGCGTGCGATGAACCCGCCGGCGACCCGCGCGCGCGCGACCAATCGTGCGTTGTCGCCATACAACAGATGTAGACGCTCTCTCACATTATTCAGACCCACCCCGGATACTTGCGCGTCCTGTTTCGGCGGGGAACGGCCATCGTTCTCCACGCTCAGCACCAGTTCGTTGTTTTCAAGCGAAACCGACAACCAGATGGTCATCGACCCCGTGTTGCCGCTGAGCCCGTGCTTGATGCAGTTCTCCACGAGCGGTTGCAGGATCAGAGCCGGCACGATCATGCCGAGCACTCCCGGCTGAACTGATTCGTCAAGACGAAGGCGGTCGCCGAAGCGAATCAGCTCGATGTCCAGGTAATTTCGCACCGAAGCCAGCTCGCTCGACAACGGCACCTCGCGCGGTGCGTTGCGGTCGATCGAGGCGCGCATGAAGGCGGACAATGCCAGCAGGCAGCGCTGCGCGCGCACTTCGTCGCGCTCCAGCACCAGCGCATACACGGTGTTGAGCGCGTTGAAAAGAAAATGCGGGTTGATCTGCTGCACCAGCAGCCGGTGTTGCGCATCGAGCGCGGCGGTGGTGGCTTGCGCCAGCCTGACCTCGCGGTCTCGCCGGGCTGCGTCGGTTACGAGCGCGAAATACAACAGCGCCCACGCGACGAACAGCCACGACATCATCGGCATCTGTTCCAGGACGTTCTTCCACGTGGGGTCGCCCCACCGCGGCACGATCATGTGCATGACGAACTCGTAAAAAAGGCTGAGTACGAGAGTCGCAGCAACCACTGCGACGATCACCACCATCGTGAGAAATCCCGGGGAGGTACACAAAGGCGCGCCAGTGCGACCTTGCAACCATCCCAGCATGCGGCCGACGACGAGGCACAACATCGCGCCGAACATGAACACGGGGATCCCGCGCAGAGAGTGATCCACTACGAACGGCGGTGGATCCAGCAGAAAATTCGTCACCCACAAGGCCCAACCCAGCGCCCACAGGATCGAGGTGGCGAGCACAAGCGTGCTGAGGCGCGGCGTGGTCATGGTGCGCAGCGTGCATTCTCGCGCGGAGCCTGGCAAGTCCGCTCACCGATCAATTTGCGCCGTTCGCAGAATTTCTGTTGACCAGCGTGCGCTTTGTTGCGCATGTTCGTATCCGTCCGGGAGCCGAGCGCGTGATGTGAACAATCCGATCGCTCGCCAGCGCGCGGCCACGATCTTTCTCGAACCACGAAAAACATGACGTCTCCGCCCATGACTGTTATGGCGTGCCGTACCGAGCGTGCGAAAAGTGCTCCAAATTGATCTCGTGGGAGACAAAACTTGTCCGGCCGCGAAGAAATCGTTCGCTTCCACATCCAGCATCTCAAGCAAGGCGGCAACTTGCTCAAGACGATCCACGATGACGGCAGCATGTTCATCGTTTATGGAGAGGGAGGCGGCTGCACCCTCCACGTGCTGGGGGGAGCCGCAGGGTTTTGGGCACCCATCCACGGGACTGTACGCGTCAACAGCACGAACCTGAGCCACACGGTTCACGCCAAGGAAGCTTTGATCACGGAATACGAAACTGGCGTCAAGGCCGTCGGCCACGCCAATTCCCGTTGGCTGGTCCTGTTGGGAGCGAAGCGGGCCTGGACAACCCTGTTGACCGACGCATCCGGGCACGACACGCAGCTTCTGCCGGAGTTCCATCAGATCAGCCGTGACCTGAGGCATAAAGCCGTCGCCGTCGCGCGCGCCGTTTCGCCATGGGAGCTGGAAAGTGCAGTGCACGCCATCGCGGGCGAAATCGCCCTCGGCCAGGCGGCCTTGCGCGCAGCGCTCGCGCGCTGCCCCGGCAGGACCTACGCAAAGAGGCGTCAAGTGTTTTTGCGCCTGCAGCGCGTGCGCAACTTCATGAACGCACGCTGTGACGAGGAACTCGACAACGAAATGCTCGCTCGCATGGCGAACTACTCGCCATGTCATTTTCTCCGGACATTCAGTTCGGTGTTCCTGGAAACGCCTCACGCGTATTTGGTGCACCAAAGGCTTCTGCGAGCGAAGCATCTGTTGCAGTCCGGCGACCTGGCCGTAACGGAAGTTGCACTGGCAAGTGGATTCGAAAGCCGCAGCGCGTTTTCGCGGCTGTTTCGGCAACGCTTCGGAACCACGGCGAGGGAAACGATGCGTCGTGGTCTCTCGGGCGCACAGCATTGAATGTCGAGCGCACGTTATCGCGCAATTTGTGCAACGCATTCGCCAAGCCCGGGGCACATTCGCGTTCTACAGCCATATAAAAATATCGTTAACACCGAGTCGTGTTGGCGATCTGCATTGCATCCACAGTTCCGGGAGAGGTCACATGTTCAAAAATCAAATGAAGCTCGACCGCAAAGAGCTTTCGAAGGCGGTGCGTACAGCTCTTTCGTTGAGCGCCATTGCGGCTGTGGGTGCGGTCGGAAACGCCCACGCCCAGGATCAAGCCGCCAGCCAAGGTCAAGGCAACCAGCAACCGCAAACCCTGCAGACCATTGTGGTCACGGGCTCGCACATCCGCCGCGTGGATCTGGAAACCTCCAACCCGGTAGTGGCCGTGTCCGCGCAGCAGATACAGAGCACCGGCAAGCTGACGCTGGGGGATGTGATTCAAAACCTTCCGGTGATGAGCGGCAGCGTCACAAACGGCCGCGTCAACAACGGCGGCGGTGCCGGCCAGAGTCTAGTTGGCTTGCGCGGCCTGGGCCCGGGTCGCACCCTGGTGTTGGTCGATGGTCAGCGCGTGGCCGACTTTGTCGGTAGCGTCACAGCCGGCACCGGCGTCGATTTGAACACCATCCCGGCTGCCGCGGTAGATCGCATCGAAGTACTGACCGACGGCGCCTCCGCCGTGTACGGATCGGAGGCGATCGGCGGCGTCATCAACATCATCCTGAAGGACAACTATCAGGGTGCGCAGTTCTCGGCGAACTACGGCATCTCCGATCGTGACGACGGCGCGCGTCGTGGCGCCAGCTTCATCTTCGGTCAGACCTCCGACAAGGGCAGCATTCTGGCCGGGGTGGACTACAACAAATTCGACCCCGTGGAGCAGGCCTCACGCGACTTCTCCCGCGACGCACTCAGCCTGCTCGCGACCACCACCAACGGCAGCAGCGTGGCGCTGCCGGGGTCCGGAGTCTTCGTCGTTCCGGGCGGTTCTTCTTACGCCGCGCGCGATCGCATTTTCGTGACTCCGGCAATGAACCTCCCGCCGAATCTTGCTGGCTGCAGCAGCCTGTCGCTGAACCCGGCCGCGGCGACATCGGGTACCAGCCCCACCACCTTCGCCGACTACCACTGTTTCAACAGCGCGCAGGACAAATACAACTACGCTTCGGTGAATTTGCTGATGACCCCGCAGGAACGCACCAACGGGTTTTTCAAAGGCACGTATCACCTGACCGACAACGTGGATTTCTACGCCACGGTGTACGACAACAAGACGGTGGCGGCGGCCCAGTTGGCGCCAGCCGTATTCGGCAGCGGCTCAAACGGCTTTGACAGCGGGTTCACGATTTCCAAAGACAACTACTACAACCCGTTCGGCGTTGACTTTTCGCACAACGGCGCAGCCATTGCGCTGCGCAACTTCCCGGCCGGCAACCGGTTCTTTGCGAACTCCACGATCACGGACCAGTTGATCAGCGGGGTCAAGGGCAACGTCAATCTCTTCAACCAGAACTGGACCTGGGACGTCGGTTACAACTACGGCCATATTTCATCGATCAACACCAACTTCGGCGTGCCAAACCAGACTCTTCTGAATGAGGAAGCGGGTCCTTCGTTCAAGAACGCGGACGGTGTGATCCAGTGCGGCACGGCCGTGATTCCGATTCCGCTCTCGCAGTGCACGCCGTTCGATCCGTTCAACCTGTTCAATGCGAATACGCAAGCGGTGATCCAGGCTGCGTCTGCCCCGGCGATAATCGATACCTGGAGTATTGAACGCCTCGAGCACGCGGATATCAGCGGCGGCTTGTTCGACCTGCCCGCCGGCACGGTGCAATTGGCGGCCGGCGCGGTTTACCGCAAGGAGTACACCAACAACACGGTAGCCAGCGGTCTGCTCATCAATCCGGCCGCCAATTACACCTGTGTCTTGTCCAGCAATTGCTCCGCGCATCTGCAGGGCGGCTTCAACGTCAAGGAAGCCTATGCCGAGATGTTCATCCCGGTCCTCAAGGATCTGCCGGGGTTCCAGATGTTCAATGTCATCCTGGGCGATCGTTTTTCCAAGTACAGCGAATTCGGCAGCACCAGCAACTGGAAGATCGCCCTGGAATGGAAGCCGATCGACGACCTGCTGTTGCGCGGCACGGTCCAGAAAGTGTTTCGCGCGCCTACCCTCGAGGACATATTCCAGGCTCCCAATACCAGTGCGCCGCTACTGTCCTCCGACCCCTGCGACCACATCACCGTGTCCAATCCCGCATGCCCGAACGTGCCGCTGGATGGCAGCTTCGTCGACACCCTGGTCGCCAGCGCCCAGCAGCTCAGGGCAATCACTGCGGGATCGGCATACACCGGCATCAATCTCGGGCCCGAGAGCGGCAAGTCGTTTGACTTCGGCGCCGTCTATTCCCCGCACTACGTGCCCGGCTTGTCGCTGACGGCCGACGTCTGGCGCATTTACCTAAACAACGTGATCGCCACGGTTGGTGCGCAGAGCGTGCTGAATCTCTGCTTTTACGGTCAGTCGGAGTTTTGCCGGTTCATCACGCGCAGCGCTACTCCGGGTACCCTGGGCCAGCCCGATCTGTTCACCTTGCCGACGGCCAACCTAGGTCGCTTCGATGTCAAGGGCGTGGACCTTTCGGCCAATTACAAGTTGCCGCAATTCTCGTTTGGTCAGTTCAACGTCGGATTGAACGCGACCTACATGAAGCAGGCAAAGGTGCAGTCTGCGCCGGGCCAGCCCGGCAACTCGGTCTTGAACTACGTGGGCGTCATGGGCTCGACCGGCTCGTCCCTGGAAGCCTCCTGCCCGAGCGCGGCCGGTGTATCTGGAGGGCTCGGCGCGATCTGCTTCTTCCCGCGTATCCGTGCCCTGGGCACCCTTGGCTGGCAGTTGGGAGCCTGGGATGCGCAGTGGACGATGCAATACATCAGTCACTTCCGGGTGGGTTCACTCGACGCGACGCAGGGCGCCACCGGTGCCACCGGATTTACTCCCACCGGTCCCGCAGGTCCGTACGTGTTGCATTTCGGCGCGTACGTGTACAACAACCTGCAGGTTGGCTACAACATCGAACCGATCAACACCCGTATCGATTTGGGTGTGGACAACGTGATGGACAAGCAACCGCCACTCTTGTACGCCAACAATTCGCAGAACGCCAATACCGATCCGAACGATTTTGACACCATGGGCCGCTACTACTGGGCCCGCGTCACCGTCAAGTTCTGATTACCCCGGCGCAAACGGTCTGGCTGCATCATCAGGGCTGCACGAATACCTCGTGCGGCCCTCTCTTTCGCACACATGACCGATATCGCGGTTGAACCGATCATTGTCGATCCAGACCAGCGGCCGCATTGCAACAGGATTGAAGCCGGCCGCATTCGGCGCATTTCAAACTGTTGATCTTCCGCTCGCGCGTGACGCAGCCCACGCGGCGATTGAACGTCTTCACTGGGAGCTCGTGGACTGGGTGGAAATCAACTTGATGTCGGGGTGCTCCTTGCGCAATGGTTCCAGCCATTGCTTGCTGTCTCCGACCAGCAGCAAGCTTGCGCGATCGGGCGCAAGGCGTTCTGCCGCCTGGTGGACGCGTTCGGTGGATACGTCATGGCGTCCCCGCAGCTCCGCTTCCGCATCGCTCAACGGGATGCCGGCAGTTGCATAGGAAAGCAGATAGTCCGCCAATCCTGCGCTGGTGTCGGTTTGCCGTCCCACCATGATCCCGAGCAGGGTTTCACTTTCTGTAATCTGCGATGGCTTAAGAGACTCCCTTTGCAGTCGTGCGAGCTGGGCATCGATCAGTCGGGCGACCTCGAGAGCGGAGGAGTTCTTGGTCCGGGAAGCGGCAAGCACCGCGCCCGCATCGCGATGGAGCATCAACAATGTGCTCGCACCGTAGGACAATCCGCGCTTGACGCGAATTTCGTCGGAAAGCCATTTGCCGACTATCAGGTTTGCGCGCTCGAGCGCGGGATAGTCGAGGGACCGCCGGCCCGGCAGGGGAATCAAGGCCATCACTGCCGTCTGTGCGGCACCGGGGAGATCGATCGCCACCACCCGCGGCCGATTGCGATCTGCATCCAAAGTCTTTCGCGGTGAAGATGCCGCATCCTTGGGCTTTTGCCAGGCGCCGAACACGCGGTCCGCCAAGGCCGTCCCTTGTTCGGGTGACAGCGCGCCGGTAATGACGAGTGTCGCCGCATCGGGACGAGCGGCCGAGCGCCAGCCCGTGACGATATCCTCCCGCGTGATGGCGGCCAGCGACTTCGAAGTCGGAACTCCATCGTAGTGGGTGCCGGAGAACACGATTCCGGGCATCGTGCGCAATGCCATTTGTAGTGGCTCGCGGCTGGCGATGGTCAGCGCATCGAGCTCC
>DASXWZ010000290.1:0-3726 GCA_036503375.1 Rhodanobacteraceae bacterium
GGTCAGCATGTCGTGCAGGCTGCAGCGGACGCCGCCCGCGGCTTCCATCGTACTCGGATGAATTGTCGCGCCATCCGCATCCGTCACGATGTAGCGATCGCCCTCGCGTGCGTGTGGCTGCGCGACATTGCCGACTTCGTCGCGATTCCATTCGCCGACCTGGCAGCGCGTCATATGCAGCGGTTGGAAAATTTCCCGCCGCACCAGTTGTTCGTAAGGCGCGCCGCCGGCCTTCGCCGCGACTTCGCCGGCAACGACGTAGAGCAGATTATCGTAGGCATAACCGGCGCGGAAATCATATGCAGGCTCGATGTAGCGCAGCCCGTGGATGATGTCGGCGCGGGTGAAATCGTTCGGCTCGGGCCACAGCATCAGATCGCCGCCACCCTCTGGCAATCCGCTGTGGTGCACCAGCAGGTCGCCCACCTGCATGTGCTGCGTGACCCACGGGTCGTGCATCGCGAAATCCGGCAGGTATTTCGTCACCGGATCGTCCCAGCGCAATTTATTCTGCTGCACCAGTCGCGCCAGTACCGTCGAAGTCATCGCTTTGCTGTTGGACGCGATCCTGAACAGCGTATCCGCATCGATCGGCTTGCCCGAACCGATCGCCAGTTCGCCGACCGTGCGCGTGTAAACGATTTTGCCGCGATCGATCACGCCGACGGCGATACCGGGCAGGTGGTAACGCGCGACCACCGCATCGATCAGCGGATCGTATGCCGCATTCTTCCGTACGGTTCCGGCGCAAGCCGGCGCGCAGATCCACAGCAGCGCGATCAGCAACCGGAGTGCCGTGGCATGACGATGGACGCGTGCGCGGAGAGAGAACTGGAGCGAGGGGGCGCGAGAGGGCATCGCGTCCGGCCGGGCGGTGGCGTGGCCACGACCGGCGCGAGGGAGAGTGGATAACCGCGCCCCCTCGCCCCAGTTCTCTCTACATGTCGAAGCAAGTCGAAAAACGGTTTGCTCAGTTCTTGTCGGCATCGCGTTCTACTTCGCGCCACACGCGCAGCAGATTGCCGCCCCAGATCTTTGCGATATCGGCGTCGCTGAAGCCCGCGCGATGCAATGCAGCGGTGACGTTGCGCGTTTGCGAAGCATCCATCCAGCCGGTGATGCCGCCGCCGCCATCGAAATCCGAAGCGATGCCGACGTGATCGATGCCGGCGACTTTCGCCACATGCTTGATGTGCGCAGCCAGGTCATCCACCGTGGGCAGCGGATATTTCTTCTGGATCTCGGCCATGCCGGCTTCCATCACCGGCAGATAATCGTCCGCCTCGCTGTCGTATTCCTTCCGGCCCAACTGTTTGGCGACGCGCTTCTGCAGCGCGTCCTCGGCCTTCTTGCGCGCCGGATCGTCCTTCAGGAATTCCTTGTACGCGACTACCTGGATCACGCCTCCCTTGGCCGCGATTGCGCGCAGAAGATCGTCGGGAAGGTTGCGCGGGTTGTCGGTCAGCGCGCGCGCCGCCGAATGCGAGGCGATGATCGGCGCCTTGGAAACCTTCAGCGTGTCGCGTACGCAATTGTCGGAAGCGTGCGACACATCGACCATGATGCCGATCTGGTTGGCCCGCGCCACCACCTGGCGACCGAATTCCGTCATGCCGTGGTCGCCCGCGCTGTTCATCGCCGGCTCGCCGTGCTTGGTGTCGGGCAAAGAACTGGTGCACAGGTCATCGTTGCCGACATGCACCAGCCCGAGGTAGCGCGCACCGCGATCGTAGGCCGCATCCAGCCGACGCAGATCGTGCCCGAGCGAGTACGCGTTCTCGATCCCGATCATCGCCGAAAGCAGGCCTGCCTTGTGGTTGGCCATGACCTGATCCGGCGTGGTCGCGAGCCGGATGCGATCCGGGTACATCATCAGCATGCGGCCTATGGCCTCGTACTTCTGCTCTGCCTGATCGACGGCTTTGGCGTAACCGGCTGGCGTCAGCGGTCCCTGCGGTACCCAGACGATGAAGAACACGGAGTTGAGGCCTCCACGCTCCATCTTGCCGAGATCGACATTCAGTGGCGTGGCCTTGCCGACATCGAAGCGCGGCTCGCGCATGTACGCGAACGGGATGTCGACGTGCGTGTCGAGCGTGATCGGCGGATCGCCCGGCGCGCAGAGCGCGGCGACGGATACGGCGATTCCGACGAGTGTGACGAACAAGCGAGCGCGAAGCAGATGCATGTCAAGGTTCCTGACTGGAAATCGCGAACGAAATGGTTACCGGCCCGGCACGCCTCCATCCCGCAGGCGCTGGCGCAGGCGATCCAGCTTGTCGCCATAAAGTGCGCTGCGGGCGGTGTCGCGGCGCATGGGCTGTCGAACTTGTGCGGCGCTGGGCGCGCTCTGCACCGTGCGCGGGGTCTTGTGGAACTCAAGGCAGGCGGGATCGAACGGCAAACCGCAGAAATCCAGCAGCCGGCGGATTTCGGTTTCCGGATCGGCCGCCAGCGTTTCATATTCGAGATCGAACACGCGATCCGGATATTTTTCCAGCCAGAAACGCGTCAGGCGCAGAAAGTCGATGCAGTAGTCGGCCAGCTCATCGAGGTTGCAGGCGAATCCGCTGGCTTCGCTGAAACATTGACGGAAACAACCCAGGCAAGTCTCCACCGGGTCGCGGCGGACGACGACCACTCGTGCCGCCGGCAACATCGCCAATGCTGCACCGACGAGATACCAGGTGATGAGGCTCTTGTCGGTGAAGCGCGGTTTGGCCTTGCGCCAGCGCGCGGTACGCGCGAGGTATTCGCGTCCCAGGCGCTGCCAATCTTGCGCAGTCGCACCCGGAACCCACAGCGGAAATGCGGAATCGCGACGCTGCGTCTCCGCGTCGATCACCTGCTTCAGATCCTTGATCTCGTTTGCGCCTTCGACTTGCGGGTGCGAAGCCAGGATGTGCTCCACCAACGTGGAGCCTGAGCGCGGAATGCTGACGATCAGGATGGCTTCGCCCCCGAGTTGTGGATCCACCGGCGCCGGCATTTCGTTTTCGAACACGCGCCGGATGTCAGCGATGCGTTGGTGTTCGCCCACCGCGTCCCACTTCACGCGTTTGCGCCGGGACGCGTTGGCAACCCGGAACATCTCGAAGGCCTGGGCGTGGTCGCCCCGGTTTTCCAGCGCCTTTGCGTAGGCGAAAGACAGCAGTTCGCGGTAACGCGGCGAGAGATCCTCGCGCGCGAGTGCGCGTTGCAAACGCGCGGCGTCCTCGTCATCGAAGCTGACTGTATTGAGTTGCGAAAGGCCGAACCAACCTTCGGCATTGTCGGGATCGCGCCGCAACACTTCACGATATCCCGTCACCGCCGCATCGACCTGACCCAGGCTCGCCTGCACCCGAGCAAACGACAATCGCGCCGAAATATGCCCCGGATCGAGCTCGATTGCGCGCCGCAACGCCACGACCGCTTCTTGGATGTGAGCCTGCCGCGCCAGCGCCTCGCCCAGATTGAACCACGCCAACGCGAAACCAGGTGCAAGTTCGCATGCAAGCCGCAAGTGCGTCACGGCCTCTTCGATTTCGCCCTGCTCGTGCAGCGCGATGCCGAGGCAGACGCGCAAATCGGAGTCGTTGGGCCAAACGCCAAGCACTCGTTGGAAACAGTCAACGGCTCTGGCGTGATCGCCGCGGCGCTGGACCACCATTCCCAATGTCCGAATGGCATCCGGATCATTCGGCGCCAGCGCCAGCACATTGGTCAGCGAACGCTCGGCGGCTT
>DASXWZ010000291.1:0-14997 GCA_036503375.1 Rhodanobacteraceae bacterium
CAGCAGCGCATTCATTTCGGGGATCGTCAGCCGCCGGTGTGCGCGTACGGCACCATGGCAGGCCATCGTCGCCAGCAGTTCGTTCTGCAATTCCTGCAGCCGTCGCGAATGCCCGTGGGACGCGAGTTCGCCCAGCACGTCACGCGCGAGCTGCGCCACGTCCGCGCTTTCCAGCAAGACAGGAATGCGACGCACCGTGACCTGGCGCGGACCGCTGCGGTCGATTTCCAGTCCGATCGCGGCCAGTGCCGCAGCGTGTTCCTCCGACGCCGCCGCTTCGCTCTCGCTGACCGCTACCGGCAGCGGCACCAGCAGGCCTTGCGATTGCAGGCCGTCGCGTTCGCACGCGTCCTTCATTTTCTCGTAGGTGACGCGCTCGTGCGCGGCGTGCATGTCCACCAGCACCAGGCCATGCGCGTTCTCCGCGAGGATGTAGACGCCGGACAACTGCGCCAGTGCGTAACCCAGGGGCGGCGCCTCGCCATCGCGCATGCCGGGCAGCGGCGCGGAGACCGAAGGCGCGATATCGAGCAGCCGTGCGTAAGCGTCGAGGCGTGGTTCGCGCACGGCCAGCCCGAGTCCGGATTGATGTACGCCGAACTCCGATGATCCGATGTTCCGCAATGCGCCAGGTTCCGCCTCGGCGGGCTTTCGCGTTGCTTCCGGCGAGAGATCGCTCGCACGGACAAACATCATCGATGAATTTCCGGCATGCTCCCCTGCGCGAGTTTGCGCGATCGCCTCGTGCAGGGTTCCGAACAGGAAATCGTGCACGAGCCGTGCTTCGCGGAAACGTACTTCCGACTTGGCCGGATGCACGTTGACATCGACGCCTTGCGGATCGAGCCGCAGGAAGAGCACGAAAGCCGGATGCCTGCCATGGAACAGCACATCGGCATACGCCTGCCTTACCGCGTGCGCCGCGATTCGATCGCGCACCAGTCGTCCGTTGACGTAGAAGTACTGCTGGTCGGCCTGGGCGCGCGAGGCGGTAGGCAAACCGACCCAGCCGCGCAATTCCATTCCGGCGGCGGCGTGTTCGACCTGCAAACAGTTCACCGCGAAGTTCGAACCGAGCAACTCCGCTGCGCGCGCCAATTGCGCTTCGGCATCGCGCGCGGGCCTGAGCAAACGCACGGACTTGCCGTTGTGGGTCAGGCGAAACTCGACATCCTGACGCGCCAGCGCGAGCGATTTCACCAGCTCGTCGACGCGGCCGAATTCGGTGCGCTCCGCGCGCAGGAATTTGCGCCGCGCGGGCACCGAATGAAAGAGATCGTGCACCTCGACCGCCGTACCGATCGCGCCCGAGGCCGGTTGTGCCGCCGCGATGTGCGCGCCGCCCGCCTCGATGCGCCAGGCGTGTTCCGCGTCCTTCGTGCGCGATGTCAGTTGCAGCCGCGACACGGAGGCGATCGATGCCAGCGCTTCGCCGCGAAAGCCCATGCTCGCCACGCAGGTGAGGTCCTCGAAGCTGGCGATCTTGCTGGTGGCATGCGCCGCCAGCGCCAGCGGCAACTCGTCGCGCGGAATCCCCGCGCCGTCATCGCGGACGCGGATCAGCCGCGCGCCGCCCTGGGCGATGTCGATCTCGATCCTCGTCGCGCCGGCGTCGAGACTGTTCTCCACCAGCTCCTTCACCACCGAAGACGGGCGTTCGATCACCTCGCCGGCGGCGATCTGGTTGACGAGTTCGGGGGACAACGGACGGATCGGCATCGTTGCTTCGCACGGCAAAAACGAAGCATAGCAAGAGCCGGCAATCGGGATTCAGGAATCGGAAATCGGGAAAGCAGATTCGAAGCGTGCTGTCGTTGAAAAGTGCGGCCATGGACGGCCGCTTTTGATCTCTCACCACCAGAACGGCAGGCAGCCTCGCGAACCGGTCCGTCGAGCAGCAATCAGGGACGATTGCACGAATTGGAGTGCGGCCATGGATGGCCGCTTTTGATCTCTCACCACCAGAACAGCAGGCAGCCTCGTGACCGGTCCGTCGAGCAGCAATCAGGGACGATTGCACGGATTGGAGTGCGGCCATGGGCGGCCGCTTCTGGTCTTCATCAACCACAAAGCCTGCCGTTTGCGCAAACGTTCAACGGGCAGCGATCAGGGACCATCATTAAGATGACGGTATCAGCAGCACCTGCCCTGCCTGCACGTTGCCGTCATCGGAAATCTTGCGGTTGAGCGAGCGCAGCGCGCTCAGGCTGACGCCGTATTGCTGCGCAATGCCCGACAGCGTCTCTCCGTGGAGCACGCGATGCATGTCGCGGATGTTGGCATCGAGCGTGGCAGGCTTGTCCGACCCGTCCCCATCCGGAGACGGCAGCACCGGCGCCGGTGGAATATTGCTGGCGACCTGGATGTATGCATCAGACGCGGGCGGCCGTACGCGCGGCTTCCGCGCCGCGATGCGTGCGGGTTTCGCGGCAGCAGGTGCGACATCGGTTTCGTTTTGCGCAACCGCGTCGATGCGCGCGACGTTGGCACCCCGTCCGGAATCGTCGTGGCCATCGACATCCGGATCATCCGCCGCGGCAACCAACGTTGTCGCATCCGTTTCAGCAGGATGGACGCGCCCGCTGCGCACCGCAGCGAACCAGGTACCGGGCGGCGGTGTGGATTCGAAATAGCCCTGTACGCCATCGAGGATCGCCGACGCCAGTTTTTCGCGATGATCGGCATCGCGCAGCTTGTGCTCCTCGGCGGGATTGGTGATGAATGCGGTCTCGACCAGGATCGACGGCACGTCCGGCGAACGCAGCACGACGAAGTTGGCACGCTCGACGTAACCGCGATGCGTGGGGCCGAGTTGCGCCAGTGCCGTCAGCACGCGCTTGGCGACGGCATCGCTGGCCTGGATCGAGGCACCCTGCGAAAGATCCAGCAGCACCGAAGCGAGCGTGTCGTCCTTGTCGTCCAGCGACACGCCGCCGACCAGATCCGCGCGGTTTTCGCTGTCGGCAAGCCAGCGCGCGGCTTCCGAGACCTTGCCGCGTTGCGACAGCACCCACACCGAAGAACCGCGCGCATCCGAACTGGTGTACGCGTCGGCGTGGATCGATACGAACAAATCGGCCTTGTTCTGGCGCGCGATTTCGTAGCGCTTCTTCAACGGCACGAAGTAGTCCCCGGTGCGGGTCAGCACCGCACGCATGCCGGGTTGCGCATTGATCAACTTGGCAAGGTCGCGCGCGACGGACAGCGTGACGTTCTTCTCCTGGGTACCGTCGGGCCCGTGCGCACCCGGATCTTCGCCGCCATGTCCCGCGTCGACGGCCACCACGACGGGACGCGGCTTGCCCTGCGCGATGTCGTTCTCGATCGTGCGCGCCATCTGCGGTTTGGGCGCGTGCGGCGGATACAGATCCACCACCAGCCGATAGCCGTACTGGCCGGCGGGTTTCAGCAGGAAGCTTTTGGGATGCGCTGCGGTGGACAGATCCAGCACCACGCGTGCCGTGCCTTCGCTCCTGCCGCTGCGGATGCGCTCCAGCAGCCCCTTGACCGCCGGCACGTGAAAACCATCGGCAAAGCCGCTGTCTTCCACGTCCAGCACGACGCGATCCGGATTGTCGAGTTGCACGAGTTTGTAATCGGAAGGCGGCGCGGAAAGATCGAGCACGACGCGCGTGGAATCGGGACCACCCCAGACGCGCAGCGCCTCGACCTGCGACGCCGATGCCGCGCCCACGCCGAACCAGCCGGCGAGAGCGGCAAAAACCAGCAGCGGGCGCGCGATCCCCCTCATGGCTTGGATTGAACCCCAAGCCGCCCGGGATTGCAAGGGTTTTTCCCTTATCTGCCCGTCATATGCAGAGGTTTTATCGAACTCGGTTCAGGAAGGTGATGCAACTGAGTGCAGGACGCACTCATCCTGACCCGCATGACACCCAACTACTGGCCCGCTGCGATTGCGGCAAGAGCCATGCGACGCGACCGTCCGCGGCGTGCTCCAGAACGATCTCCAGATCCGGCGCAGGCAAGAATCCGGCGCCGCGCTCGGGCCATTCGATCAGGACGAGGGCGGCCGGATCACGCAGCTCATCCAGGCCGAGCCATTCCAGTTCCCCTGATGCGGCGATCCGGTAGAGATCGAGATGAAAGGCATCGCGCCCCCCGACACGATAGCGCTCCAGCAGGCTGTAGGTGGGGCTCTTGATGCGCTCCCCTGCGCCCAGTTCGCGCAGCAACGCGCGCGCCAAGGTGGTCTTGCCGGCGCCGAGTTCGCCGCGCAGATACACCACTCCGCCGTCGTGCAGCGACGGCGCCAACCGGCGCGCCAGCGCGACCATCGCGGCCTCCTCCGGCAGGTCGATGCGGATGGCTCCATCGCGCTCAGCCATCTATACGGCCATTCACCAGCGCACGCAGGTATGGAAACAGGTCGCTTGCCAGCGTCCCGCGTTCGCCCGCGCGTGCGGCAAGTTCACCCGCGCGAGCGTGTACGCCGACACCGACGCGGGCGGCGTCCCGGGCCGACAGTCCCTGCGCCAGCAGGCCTGCGATCACGCCGGTCAGCGCGTCACCGGTACCGCCGCTGGCGAGCCCGGCGCTGCTCCAGGGGCATACGGCCAATTCGCCCTGCGGACTCGCGATCAGGCTGCCCGCGCCCTTCAATACCGTGACGGCGTTGTATCGCTGCGCGATCGCCCGCACGGCGGCGAAGCGGTCGGCCTGGACGCGCGCCGCGTCGCACTCGAGCAGTCGCGCGGCTTCGCCCGGATGCGGGGTCAGAATGATGCGCGCCGGCAGCCCGCGCGGGTATTCGGCCAGCAGGTTGAGTCCGTCCGCATCGAGTACGGTCGGCTTGCCGGCATCCAGCGCGGCTTGCCACAAACCGCGGCCCCATTCCTCTTTCCCCAAACCCGGCCCGAGTGCGATCACGCTCGCACGATCCAGCAGGGACGCCAGATTGCGCGGCACGTGCACGCCCTGCGGCATCAATTCCGGCCGGGCCGCCAGCAAGGCCGAAACATGCGCCTCGCGCGTGGCGACACTGACCAGACCTGCGCCGACGCGCAGCGCAGCTTCTGCGGTCAGGCGAATCGAGCCTCCCGCGCCGTGGTCGCCGCCGATTGCCAGCACGTGGCCGTACTTTCCCTTGTGGCTGTCGCGCGGGCGCGCCGGCAATGCACGCGCGCTCAGCAGGTGCGCATCGGCGGGATTTCGCGAGTACGCCTCGGCGGGCAGATCGAGCGTAGCCAGTTCACGCTCGCCCGCCCGATCCAGGCCTTGTGCCGTGAACAATCCGCGCTTCCAGCCGACGAAGCAGAGCGTTGCCTGCGCACGCACGCATGGATCGAACGCCGCGCCGGTATCCGCCGACAGTCCGGAAGGCACGTCCAGGGCCATGACCGGCCTGGCCTGCGCATTCAATGCGCGGATCAATGCCGCGGCTTCACCGTCGATCGCGCGGTTCAGTCCGGACCCGAACAGGGCGTCGATGTATACGTCCGCGTCCGGCAGTTCCGGCGCATTCGACACCGGAATGCCGACCTGCTCGCAACGGGCGCGCGCCCGCCGCGCGTCTTCCTGCGTGCTTTCGCCGAGCGCGATGACCTCGGCGCGGATGCCGGCCTCGGGCGTCAGCGCCGCCAGCAGGAAACCGTCGCCGCCATTGTTGCCGGGACCGCAAATCACGCAGATGCTGCGAGCGTCCGGCCAGCGCTTGCGCAAGTGCGTCAGCGCCGCGGCGGCAGCGCGCTGCATCAAGTCGAAACCCTCGACATCGCCATCCATCGCGGCGCGGTCCAGCGCACGCGCCTGTTCTGCGGTGTAGAGCGCGGTGTACGGATCGATCGCTTCCATGTCTTGATCCTACAATGCAAGCATGCATCCGAGCAGTGACATCGATTTCGGGCAACTCGCCACGCGCATCAAGGCGTGGGGCGGGGAACTGGGTTTCGACCGGCTCGGTTTCGCCGGAGTGGAACTCGCCGAGGATGAAGCGCATCTGCTGAACTGGCTGCATACGGACCGACACGGCACGATGGATTACATGCAGCGCCACGGCACGCGGCGCGCGCGACCGCAGGAATTGCAACCCGGCACCGTGCGGGTGATTTCGGCCCGCATGAACTATTTCCCGCAAGACGCGCCCGATCCGTGGGAGGTCTTGCGCGACGCGGAACGCGGCTACGTGGCGCGCTACGCGTTGGGTCGCGACTACCACAAGCTGATCCGCACGCGATTGCAAAAGCTCGCGAACCGCATCGAAGAGGAGATCGGGCCATTCGGTTACCGTGCTTTCGCCGATTCCGCGCCGGTGCTGGAAAAAGCGCTCGCCCGCGATGCGGGGCTGGGATGGATCGGCAAGCACACGCTGCTGCTGGATCGCGATGCCGGCTCGTGGTTCTTCCTCGGCGAGCTGTATACCGACCTGCCGTTGCCGGTGGATCCGCCATCATCCGAACACTGCGGCACCTGCACGCGCTGCATCGATGTCTGCCCCACGCGCGCGATCATCGGACCGAAACAGCTCGACGCGCGCCGCTGCATCGCCTATCTGACGATCGAGCTGAAAGACGCCATTCCCGCAGAGCTGCGTCCGCTGATCGGCAATCGCGTATTCGGTTGCGACGATTGCCAATTGGTGTGTCCCTGGAACAAGTTCGCGCGGCCGACGCGCGAGGAGGATTTCGCGCCGCGGCACGGCCTCGACGGCGCGAAACTGGTGGAACTGTTCGCGTGGAGCGAGGAGGAATTCCTCGCGAAAACCGAAGGCATGGCGGTCCGCCGCACCGGCTACGAAGGCTGGCTGCGCAACGTGGCGGTGGCACTGGGCAACTCACCGTATTCGGATGAAACGATCGAGGCGTTGCGCGCGCGCACGGACCATCCCTCCGCGTTGGTACGCGAACACGTCGAATGGGCGCTGGAATGTCAGACCGCGAAAGCGACGTGACGCACGACAAGCTACGCAGCCTCGGTCATCTGTTTCGGAAGGACGATTGTATGCGTGATGCGATTCTGCGCGTCCACGTACACCAGCATCGGATTGAACACTACGCTTCCGCTCCGCTCAAGCTCACAACGGAACGATCGGTGGATTGATATCGCCGGACTGCGAAGCGGTGTGCGGCGCTGCCGTTCACCGAATGTCCAGCCAGGCGGCTAGGGAAACCCAGATTTAAAGTTTCACTGCGGCACAGGGACGTGCCGCGCGCAAATCAAGCACGCCTCTGTTTCATCTGATCTGCGAAGCCGAGGCGGGTACCGAATTCGATGTGCTCTTACGAATCCCGGATGGATCTGTTCCAGGGCTTTCTCAGATTGCAGCAACCGCAAACGGGTTGAAACCTTCACGTCACCGGCATGCCGCGCGCCCGGCAAGCCCAAGACCGACTCGTCTTTTAGGTGCGGTTTGAAGGAGGCAGCGAGGTGCGGAACGAGTGTTTGACATGTAATACGTTCGTACGTATTATAGCCGCATGAGCAAACCATCCCATCGCAAAACACTGCTGGATGCCGGCCTGCGGCAAATGTTCCGCACCGGTTATGTGGGTTCGAGCGTGCGCGAAATCGCCGTTGAAGCAGGCGTTCCCTTGGGCTCCTTCACCAACCATTTTCGTTCCAAGGAAGCATTCGCCGGCGAAGTGCTGGAGCGTTATTTCGCCCACGTCAAAAGCCTGGTCGCGAAAACGCTCGGTGACAAAAGCCTGCGTCCCGCCGAGCGCCTGCGTCGCTATTTCGACCTGATCAGCGAGCGTCTGGAGCACGACGGTTTCATGCGAGGTTGTCTGATCGGCGACTTCGCCCTTGAAACGCCTTTCCACAGCGACGAGCTGCGCACCCAACTCGCGTCGATCTTCATCGAATGGCGCGCGCCATTCACATCGTGCATCGCCGAGGGCCAGCACGCCGGCGAAATCACCGATGTGTTCGATGCGGAGGATCTCGCCGAGTACCTGATCGCGTCTTGGGAAGGCGCGATCCTGCGCATGAAGATCGAGCGCAACGCTGCCGCACTGGAACGCTTCAAACGCATCGCATTTGCAACGCTGTTCATCCCGCCATCGCGGGCTCCCGCCCATATCGAGAAGGACTGAAAGCCATGACTGTTCCGTACGATGTCACTTTGCCTCTTTGCCCGGTGCTGGACTCGACGATGGCTTGGCGAGAAGCCGGCAGTCCACATCAACCTGTCGCAATATTTCTGCACGGCAATCCGACCTCGTCGTATATCTGGCGCAGCATCATTCCTCACGTCGCATCAACAGCGCATTGCATCGCACCGGACCTGATCGGATACGGGCAGTCCGGGAAGCCGGACATCGAATACCGCTTCGCGGACCACGTCCGCTACCTCGATGCGTTCATCAAAGAACGGAATATTGAATCGGCGTACCTGGTCGCTCAGGACTGGGGTACGGCACTCGCCTTCCATCTTGCCGCGCGGCGCCCGCAATTCGTGCGCGGACTCGCCTTCATGGAGTTCATTCGTCCGTTCGCCGGGTGGAACGAGTTCCACCAGCATGATGAAGCTCGCGAGCTGTTCCGCAAGTTCCGCATGCCCGGCGAAGGCGAGCGCATGATCCTTGACGACAACGTATTCGTGGAACGCGTGATTCCGGGTTCGGTGATGCGCACGCTGAGCGAAGAGGAAATGGCGGTGTATCGCGCGCCCTTTCCAACGCCGCGATCACGCATTCCGACTTGGCGGTTGCCGAACGAGTTGCCGATCGCGGGCGAACCGGCCGACGTGCACGCGATGCTCGAGCGGGCGCACATGGCGCTCAAATCGTCTCGCTATCCGAAACTGCTTTTCTGCGGCGATCCCGGCGCCCTGGTTTCGCCCCTGTTCGCCCGTCGATTCAGCGCCGGCCTGCATGATTGCAGGCTGGTCGAGCTAGACTCCGGTGCGCACTATCTGCAGGAAGATCATCCGGAAACGATCGGCCGTACGGTCGCAGACTGGATTGCTCAGCACGAAGGACTTGCCCGGACACGTGCGGCGGGTTGATCCAGCAAGTGACCGGCGGCTGCCATCGCTCACGCCGCCGCGACCTGCTTGGGAATCGAACGATTGGTGTGCGTGATGCGGTTGTTCGCATCCACGTACACCAGCATCGGCTTGAATGCGGCGGCTTCCGCTTCGCTCAAGCTCGCGAACGCCGCAATGATGACGATGTCGCCGGGCTGCGCGCGATGTGCGGCGCTGCCGTTCACCGAAACGATCCCGCTGCCTTCTTCGGCGCGCAGCGCGTAGGTCACGAAACGTTCGCCATTGTTGACGTTCCAGGCGTGGATCTGCTCGTACTCGCGGATGCCCGCTGCATCCAGCAGGTCGCCGTCGATTGCGATCGAGCCTTCATAGTGCAGCTCCGCGTGGGTCACGGTCGCACGATGGATCTTGGCCTTGAGCATGTTCAGTTGCATCGACGTCTTCCCCGCCGCGGGCTCGCGGCGATGCGGATTATACGCTCTAGATGGGGACTTTGGTGCGACGCAGCAAGGGATTTTTGGTCCTGCTGAAAATGCGGCCATAGGTGGCCGCTTTTGGTGCTTGTAGTCCGCGTTGATTTCACATCGGGCGACATCAAACGGCGATCAGGGACGATCGCAATCAAAAACCAGATTGTCGATCAGCCGGGTCGCACCCAGCTTCGCCGCGATCAGGGCAATCAGGCCTTCGCGTTCGCCGTCACCAGGGACGGACAGGTCTTCGGCGTGGCGCACCACCGCGTAGTCCGGCACGAAGCCCGCGCGCTCGAGCCGTTGGATGGCGGCGCTTTCGACCATTTCGCGCGGATCGCCATCGCGCATCGCGTCTCGCATCCACTCCAATGTGAGGTGGATCTGCGGCGCAATCGCGCGTTCACTTGAACTCAGATACTGATTGCGCGAGGACAGCGCCAGCCCGTCGTCCGCACGCAAGGTCGGTGCGGCGATGATCTCGATGGGCATCGCCAGCTCGCGCACCAGCCGCTTCACCAGCAGCAATTGCTGCCAGTCCTTCTGCCCGAATACGGCCAGGTCCGGCGCCACCAACGCGAACAGCTTGGCGACCACCGTCGCCACGCCGTCGAAATGGCCCGGGCGGTGCGCACCTTCCAGCATTTCGGTGATCTGCGGCACGTGGATGCTGATCGAGTGCTGCGCGCCGAATGGATAGACCGCGTCCACATCCGGCGCGAACAGCAGATCACAATCGTGTTCGGCCAGGCCCGCGCTGTCCTGCACCAGCGTACGCGGATATTTTTCGAAGTCTTCGCCCGCGGCGAACTGGGTGGGGTTGACGAACACGCTCACCACCACTCGATCGGCGTGCTTGCGCGCGACGTCGAGCAGCGAATAGTGCCCGAGGTGGAGATTGCCCAGGGTCGGCACGAAACCGACGGTCCTGCCTTCGTGTTTCCATGCGCGTACCGCAGCGCGCAAGGAAGGAGCATCATTCGCTGTGCGCATGCGGGCGGAAATCAGCCGAGGATGTTTTCGTCGGCGGGGAATTTACCGCCACGCACGTCCGCTACATATGCCGCAATCGCCGCCGCGATCGACCCGCGGCCGGCCAGAAAATCCCTGGAGAACCTCGGTCGCTTGCCGGGCGTGATGCCGAGCATGTCGTAGAGCACCAGCACCTGGCCATCGCAGTCGCGGCCCGCGCCGATGCCGATGGTGGGAATGTCCATCTCTCTCGTGATCTGCGCGGCCAGTGCATGCGGCACGGATTCCAGCACCAGCAGCTCCGCACCCGCCTGCGCCACGGCGCGCGCCTGTTCGCGCAGGATCGCGGCGGAGTCCTCGTTCCTGCCCTGCATGCGATAACCGCCCAACTTGTGCACCGATTGCGGGGTCAATCCGAGATGCGCACACACCGGCAGGTCGCGCGAAGTCAACGCGTCGATCACTTCGCACAGCCAATCGTCGCCGCCCTCCAGCTTGACCATCGCGGCACCGCCTTCGGACATCAGACGGGCGGACGATTCGAGCGCCACATCGGGATTGCGATAACTCATGAACGGCAGGTCGGCGATCAGCAACGCACTCGACACGCAACGGGCGACCATCGCGCAGTGATAGACCATCTCGTCCAGCTTCACCGGCAACGTGCTGGAGCGTCCCTGTACCACCATTCCGAGCGAATCGCCGACCAGCGCGATATCCACGCCGGCAGCTTCCAGGTGCGCCGCGAAGCTGGCGTCGTAGCAAGTCAGCGCGGCGATCTTCTCGCCTTTCACCTTCATGTCGCGAAGGTGCGGCACGGTGACCGGCTTGCGTCCGGGCTTGTCGGCGGACTGGGCGTACATGAGGAAATCCGGCGCGGCGGGACGCGGATTATCGCCGCGTGCGGGAGTTTCAGTCCATCGCCAGACAGCCGCCGACATCCACGCGCCCCAGCAATTCGCGCACGCGGCCACGATCGGGCACGTCCAGATCGGGCGCGATGTCGTTCAACGGCAGCAGTACGAACGCGCGCTGATGCAGATGCGGGTGCGGCAGCGTCAGGCCAGGCTCATGCAGGACACGGCCTTCGTGGAGCAGCAGATCGAGATCGACCACCCGCGGACCCCAACGTTCGCCGTTGCGTTCGCGGCCCATGGCACGTTCGATCGCAAGCAGGCCATCGAGCAGTTCGCGCGGTTCGAGCGCGGTGTCCAGTTCCGCGACCGCGTTGACGAATTCGGGCTGCGCGGTATTTCCCCAAGGCGCGCTGCGGTACAGCCGCGAACGCGCCGCCAACGTGGTGCCCGGCAGGCAGGCGAGCGCGTCGAACGCGCGCAACACCTGCGCGCGCGGACCGGCGAGATTGCTGCCGAGCGCCACGAAAGCGCGCATAGCCGTGGCGCTCAGGAACCTTCGTCCGAAGACGAAGCCGTCTTCGGGCTGCGTCCGCGTCCGCCGCGACGACGGCGGCGCTTGGACGGAGCCGGACCGCCCTCGGGCTTCGGCGGCTGTTCCGCCACCGCAACCGGTTTCGACAATTCCGCCGCCAGTTCTTCCGGACCCAATGTCTGCACGCGCGTCCACCATTCGCCGCGCTCGCGCAATTCGTCGGATTCCGCCGCGCGCAGCAACAGGAAATCGTAGGCCGCGCGGAAACGCGGGTGCGCCAGCAGCCGGAACACGCGTTTCCTGGAGCGCTCGGCAAAGCGCGGCTGCAGCGCCCAGATTTCTTCCATCGCATAGCTGAAGCGTCGCGGGATTGCCACGCGCGCGCTCTGCTCGGCCATCACCTGGTGCGCGGCGCGCTGCCAGGCCAGCGCGCGTTCCACGCCCTCGGACTGCATGCCGCGCGCCAGTGCGTACACCTCGCCCCAAAGGAGCACCGCGAACAGGAAAGCCGGCGTAACCGGCTTGCCTTGCGCGACGCGCGCGTCGGTGCCCGCCAGCCCCGCTTCGATCAGCGAACGCAATGCGCCGTGTTCGTCGCGCGCCAGCGCGCGCGCGGTGCCCGCGAAAAGATGTTTCAGCAATCCGCAGCTTTCCAGCATCCGGAAGCTCGCGAGGCCGTATCCCGCCATGAACAGCTTCATGGTCTCGTCGAACAAGCGCGCGGGCGGCGCATCGCCCAGCAGGTGTCCCAGTCGCGCGAACGGCTCGGACGCGGACGGATCGATGGTGAACTGCAGTTTGGCTGCGAGCCGCGCCGCGCGCAGCATGCGCACGGGGTCTTCGCGATAACGCAGTTCCGGATCGCCGATCAGATGCAAGCGGCGCCGCTCGAGATCCTGCATGCCGCCGACGTAGTCGATGATGCTGAAGTCGGCGATGTCGTAGTACAGCGCATTGACGCGGAAGTCGCGGCGCAACGCATCTTCCTCGATCGCGCCCCAGACGTTGTCGCGCACGATGCGGCCGTCGACCAGGTGCCTGTCGCCTTCGCCTTCGGTACCGGTACCGCGGAAGGTTGCGACCTCGACGATCTCCGGTCCGAAAATCACGTGCGCGAGGCGGAAACGCCGGCCGATCAGGCGACAGTTGCGGAAGAGCTTCCTGACTTCCTCCGGCGTCGCGTCGGTGGCGATGTCGAAATCCTTCGGATGCCCATCCAGCAGCAGGTCGCGCACCGCGCCGCCGACCAGGCACGCGCGAAAGCCGTGTTCGTGCAATCCGTACAACACGCGTAGCGCGCCGCGGCTGATGTTCTTGCGCGAAAGACCGTGCTGCGCGCGCGGGATCACGCGCGGCGCGGGCAAGGCTGCGGCGGTGGCTTCCGTGCTGTCGGGCTGCAAACTTCGGTGTTCCAGTCGGGCCGTGGATCGCGGCGAGTCCGCTATACTAGCGCGCTGTTCGTTTCCATGCTCCCTTCGTCTAGCGGTCCAGGACGTCGCCCTCTCAAGGCGAAAACACGAGTTCGATTCTCGTAGGGAGCGGGGGATTTCAATGACTTTCGTCGTCACCGACAACTGCATCAAGTGCAAGTACACCGATTGCGTGGAAGTGTGCCCGGTGGATTGCTTCCACGAGGGGCCGAACTTCCTCGCCATCGATCCGGACGAGTGCATCGACTGTACGCTTTGCGAGCCGGAATGCCCCGCCAACGCGATCTTTCCCGAAGACGACGTGCCGGCGGGCCAGGAGCAGTTCATCGCTCTGAACGCCGAGCTGGCCAAGGCGTGGCCGGTGTTGACCGAGCGCAAGGACGCTCCGCCGGATGCCAAGGAATGGGACGGAAAGCCGGACAAACTCCCATTGCTGGAACGGTAGTTCGTGCGATCGTCCCGATCGCTCTTCCATGCCGGGGATGAAACGCGAACCGGCGTTCGACTTCGTTGAAGACCAGAAGCGGCCATCCCTGGCCGCGCTTTTCAACAACGACGCGCCCCGAACAAGGCGCTCGATCCCGACTGCAATCAGCTTCCGCCGCCGAGTCGTTGCTGCAATACGTTCAGCACCCGCTCGACCGCATCCGGATCGCCTTGCACGTTCACCACGCTGCCGCTACCGGAAGCCGCGATGCTGACACTGACGGTACCCGTGACTGTTTCGTTGTGGTCGTGGTGGAAGATGCGGTGCAGGAAATTGCCCTGCGATTTGACTTCCACCACGCTGTTGACGGCGATCTGGTAGGTGTGCGCGCTATCATCGTGCGCGCTGACGGTTCCGACGCCGCCACGCTCCAGTGCGAAGCCGACGCGCCTGTACGCGCTGTCCGGATCGTCCGCCAGGCTCAGGGTATTGCCCGAAATCGTGGCGGAGGGCGGAGTGGCCGCAGGTGTTCCCGCTGAAGCACCTTCGTCAGTCGCCGGCTGTCCGTTGACCGTCACCGGGACGGTCGAACTTGCGCTGCCCGCATCCGGCACCGTCAGCGCCTCGGAGGTCGGAGGCTGATCCAGCCCGGGCGGCACTTCCAGCGGCTGCGTCTGTTGCGCGGACTTGTAATCCGGTTCGCGGTGGCGGAACGGATTGTGCTCCCGGATCGTCTGACAGCCGCCCAGTCCGAGCAGCGCACAGACGAGTCCGGCCGAAAGAAGGTATCGCGATCTCATCATGGTTACGGTATCCATCTGTCCGGTGTTGAGTATGACACGCGCGCGCGGCACGTCGCAGCTTCAGGGTCTGTTGGCAGACCCTACACCGCGTGCGCGAACGGCGAGAGCACCTCGCGCAGGCGTGCGCGCCCTTTGCCTTCGGCGAGCTCCAGCAAGGGCAATCTGGGACTCGCGCGGCACAGCCCGAGTTCCGCCAGTCCGGCCTTGACCGCGATCGGATTGGGCGCGCAATCGAGCGCGGCGATCAGCGGACGCAAGGTATCCATCAATGCCATGGTTTTGGGATGATCGCCACTGCGGGCCGTGTCGCACAAGGCGCGGAACGCGGCGGGGGCGAGATTGTTGGCGACCGATACCAGACCCGATGCGCCGGCCAGCATCGCCTCGGCCGCGCTGCCGTCGTCGCCGGAAAGAAACACGAAGTCAGGACGCGTCAGTTGCGCCACGTCGCGAATGCGATCGATGTCGCCACGCGCTTCCTTGATGCCGAGGATTCGCGGATCATCGCGCAGGTCCGCCAGCGTTTCCGGGAGCAGGTCGCAGCCGGTGCGCGAGGGCA
>DASXWZ010000292.1:0-7316 GCA_036503375.1 Rhodanobacteraceae bacterium
AGCGAACGCGGCGCCGCCGCGCTCACCGACGCGCAACGCGCGCAGCTTTCGTCATGGGGTTTTCGCATCGGCACGGTGCCGCTGGACGAAATCGAGAAGGCCGGCGGCAGCCTGCGCTGCTGCGTGGCGGAAATTTTCTGAAGAGCGTCGTCTGTTGCAAGAGCTCCGTGGTCATCTGCGAGTCCTTGTATCGCACGCAGACATGGCATGATCCCGCCGACCCGCGCAACGCCACGCGGACGACGAGGACATCTCATGACCAGCCGCCGCCAGTTTCTCAGGAACGCCGCGCTTGGCGCGGCCGCCGCAACGTTGTCTCCCGTCGCGGACGCCGCCGTCGCCCCCAAAACGGCGAAACCGGCAGGAATGGTCCGCGTCGTTTCCACCTGGGATTTCGGTGTCGCGGCCAACCGTGCCGCCTGGGCGATCCTCTCCAAGGGCGGCCACTCGCTCGATGCGGTCGAGGCCGGCGCGCGCGTGCCCGAAGCCGACATCAGGAACCACAGCGTCGGGCTGGGCGGCTATCCAGACCGCGATGGTCACGTCACCTTGGACGCCAGCATCATGGATGCAGAGGCCAATTGCGGCGGCGTGGCCTGCCTCGAGGGCGTCGAGCACGCGGTATCGGTCGCAAGGCGCGTGATGGAAAAGACGCCGCACGTTTTGCTGGTCGGCGACGGCGCGCTGCAATTTGCCTTGAGCCAGGGATTCAAGAAACAGAACCTGCTGACCCCGGCCGCCGACAAGGCCTGGAAGGATTGGCTGAAGACCTCGCGCTACCGCCCGGAAATCAACGGCGAAGTGCGCGAGTACGGCGCGGGCGCGCCCATCGACAAGGGCAACCACGACACCATCGGCATCCTCGCGCTGGACGCGCACGGCAAACTGGCCGGCGCGTGCACCACCAGCGGCGCGGCGTGGAAGCTGCACGGCCGTGTGGGCGATTCACCGATCATTGGCGCGGGTCTGTACGTAGACGGCGAGGTCGGCGCAGCGACATCCACCGGCATGGGCGAAGAAGTGATCCGCAATGCGGGCTCGTTCCTCGTGGTGGAGCTGATGCGGCAAGGCCGCAGCCCCGTCGAAGCCTGCAAGGAAGCGGTGCTGCGGGTGCTGCACAAGCATCCGTCGACGGCACGCGGCACGCAGGTTGCCTTCCTGGCCATGAACAAGGGTGGCGAAGTGGGCGGCTACGCGATCCAGCATGGTTTCAGCTACGCGGTGTGCGATGCGAAAAACCAGAGTGCGCTGGTTCCTTCCGCGAGCGTGTTTCCCGCGTGAACAAACCGACTCTCGAAATCGCCGCCAACTCGGTCGCCTCTGCCCTGGCGGCCGAAGCGGGCGGCGCGGCGCGAGTGGAACTGTGCAGCGCACTCGAGGTCGGCGGACTGACGCCGTCGCATGCCGCGATCGCGATCGCGATTGAACGCTTGCGCATTCCGGTGCACGTATTGATCCGCCCGCGTAGCGGCGATTTCGTGTTCGACGATCTGGAATGCGACGTGATGCAGCGCGACGTCGAAATGTGCAAGTCACTGGGCTGCGCCGGCGTGGCCATTGGCGTACTGACAACCAAGGGCGACGTGGACGCGGCGCGCTGCCGCGTCTTGATGGACGCCGCGCGAGGAATGTCGGTGACCTTCCATCGCGCGTTCGACTTCGCACGCGATCCGGAACGTGCGCTCGAAGCGATCATCGCGCTCGGTTGCGACCGCCTGCTGACATCGGGGCAAGCAGCGGATGCGTTGTCCGGCACGCCGTTGATCCGCGGCCTTATCGAATTGGCGCGCGGGCGCATCACCGTGATGCCGGGCGGGGGTATCGACGCTTGCAATATCGCGGCGATCCGCGATGCAACCGGTGCGCTGGAGTTTCATGCCTCCGCGAAAAGGCGTGGCGCCCCGCGCATGCGCATCGCGCAAGCACGCATCGGGAACATGGACGAGTGCAACTGGGAGACCGCCGCGGACGGAGTGCGGGAACGGATCGAAGCACTGCGCAGACAGTGAATAGCCGGATGCAGGCGCGCAGCGCCGGACTCCGGGACATCGTGCGCGTGACGCTCCTGCAAAACCATCCCCACCCAAACCCTCCCCTTGAAGGGGAGGGCTTTCAAGGCGTCGCCTGCAAGCAGGCTCCTGCATGACGGTGCGCGGAGCGCACGCTACAAGCTCAATACGCGAATTCGCGGAACACCGGATCCACGCTGCCATTCCACGATCCGTGGAACAGCTCCAGCTTGCGCTCTGCCGGAGTCTGGTTCGCTTCGGCGAATTCGATCAGCGGTTGCAGGAACATCGTTTCGTCGGCGCCGCTGACGTTGGTGCGAGCGCGGCGCTTCAGGCCGTTGCCGGCGATTTTCAGCGCTTCCAATGCCAGCTCGCGCACGGTCGCGCCGCGGAAAGGAAGTTTCAGCGCGTGCTTGGGAACGCCGTCGCGCAGGGCGTTGCGTTCTTCCATTGTGAAGTCCCTGACGAGATCCCAAGCCGCATCCAGCGCTTCGTCGTCGTAGAGCAAGCCGACCCAGAACGCCGGCAGCGCGCACAGCCGGTTCCACGGACCGCCGTCGGCGCCGCGCATTTCCAGATATTTTTTCAATCGCACTTCCGGAAACGCGGTGGTCATGTGGTCCGACCAATCGCGCAAGGTCGGCTTCTCGCCCGGCAACACGGAGAGTTTGCCCGCGAGAAAATCGCGGAACGACAGTCCGGCCGCGTCGATGTATTCGCCCTTGCGATAGACGAAGTACATCGGCACGTCCAGCAGGTAATCGACGTAGCGCTCGAAACCGAAACCGTCGGCGAACACGAAATCCAGCATGCCGGTGCGATCAGGATCGGTGTCTTCCCAGATGTGCGAGCGATAACTGAGATAACCGTTGGGCTTGCCTTCGGTGAACGGAGAATCAGCGAACAGTGCGGTGGCGACCGGCTGCAATGCGAGCGAGACGCGGAACTTCTTCACCATGTCCGCTTCGTCGGCGAAATCGAGATTCACCTGCACCGTGCAGGTGCGCGTCATCATGTCCAGCCCGAGCGAACCGACCCTGGGCATGTAGTCGCGCATGATCTTGTAGCGGCCTTTCGGCATCCACGGCATGTCGTCGCGGCGCCACTTGGGCTGGAAGCCCATGCCGAGGATGCCCAGGCCCAGATTCTGCGAGGCCTCGCGCACATCTTCCAGGTGCTCGTGCACTTCGCAGCAGGTGTCGTGGATGTTTTCCACCGGCGCGCCCGAGAGTTCGAGCTGGCCCGCGGGTTCCAATGTCACCGACGCCATGCCGCGCGACAGCGCGATCGGCAGGTCGTGTTCGCGCACCAGTTCCCAGCCGCAGCGCGCCATGCCTTCCAGCAGCGCGCGGATGCCGCGCTCGCCCTCATACGGCGGCGGCCGCAGATCATCGGTGCGGAAGACGAACTTCTCGTGCTCGGTGCCGATGCGCCACTGGTCCGCGGGCTTGCCGCCGCTCGCGAGGTAATCGACGAGCTGCGCACGGTGCTCGATCGGGGTCTTCTCGACGTGGCTGGGGCCGGACATGCGCAATTCCTTCGGCGAGCGCGGACAGACGCGGAACAATGGGGCCGGCCGCGGCGGTTTGCAATCAGACGTCCGGCATCCCCAGCAGCGCCGTTGCCTCCACGCGCGCCTCCTCCACGCCCGCGCCGGTCGTCGCCGAAAACAGGATCGTGCCGGCGCTCGATCCGAGCTCGGCGATCTCGCGCTGCACCTTGCGCTGCGCCGCCAGCGCCTGCGCGCGCGACAGCTTGTCGGCCTTGCTGAGCAGCACGATGCAGGGCAGCTCGATATCGGCACAGAAGCGCAGCATCTGCCGGTCGTATTCCTTCAACGCATGGCGCACGTCGGCGATCAGCACCAGTCCGCGCAGGGATTTGCGCTTGTGGAGATAGGCGTCGATCGCGCTGCGCCAGTGTTCCCGCATGCTCGCCGGCACTTTCGCGTAACCGTAGCCGGGCAGATCCATCAGCCGCGCGCCATCGGGCAATTCGAACACCACGATCTGCTGGGTGCGGCCGGGCGTCTTGCTGGTGCGTGCGAGCGCCGCGTGCTCCACCAGCGCATTCAGGGCGCTGGACTTGCCGGCGTTGGAAATCCCGGCGAAGGCGATCTCGGCGCCGGCGTCCTTCGGCAGTTGTCGGAGTTCGTGCGCGGCCAGCACGAAACGCGCGCCGCGCAGGGGATTGTCGGGTTCGGCCACAGGTTTGACCGCCTTTCGGCGTGCGGGGATAATTCCGCAGTTTACGGCCGGCCGCAGCCGGTGTCCTTTGTCGCGGGAGAAGATCGTATGCGTTTCCGGCAATCGCTTGCCTTCATCGCCGTGCTCGCTTTCGCAGCGACCGCCTCCGCGCAGCTCACCACCGCGAAAAAGCCGGCGCCGCCGCCGCCCGCCACGCCTGCGCGCGCGAATGCCACGGCGCCCATGACTCCGCAGACCTCCGATCAGCACGTCAACACGCCCGCGAAGACGCCGATGAGCGCCAGCTCCGCGAGCCCGGCCGCTGCTTCCACCACGGCAGCGCCGGCATCGGGCGCCAGCAATGCAGCGGCCGCGCAGTTCGCGCAATTGCAGGCGACTCCAGTGAAGCCGGGCGACGCCACCGCGGGCCAGGGCAAGGCCGCCGCCTGCGGCGCCTGCCACGGCATGGACGGCAATTCCAGCGATGCGCAATATCCCAAGCTCGCAGGCGAGAACGAGCAATACATCGTCACGCAGTTGATGAAGTTCAAAAGCGGCGAACGGCAGAATTCGATCATGCAAGGCATGGCCGCGCCGCTGTCGCCGCAGGACATGCACGACATCGGCGCGTATTTCGCCGGCAAGGAATCGCTGCCCGGCGTCTCGGACCAGACCCTGGCGGTGGCCGGCGGCAAGCTCTACCGCGAAGGCGATGCCGCGCGCGGCATCCCCGCCTGCATGGCCTGCCATGGACCGGACGGCCACGGCAATCCGGGCGCGGCGTATCCGCAGCTCGCCGGCCAGCACGCCGATTACGTGCAGCGCACGCTGCAGGCCTGGCACGACGGCACGACCTGGGGCAGCGAACAGCACGCGCAGATCATGCCGGCGATCGCGCAGCGCCTCAGCAAGAACGACATCGAAGCGGTGGCGAGCTACGTGGAAGGCCTGCACACCGCGCAGCCGGGCGAAAAAGTGGCCGGTCCGGAAGCGGCGCCCGCGCCGGGCAGCAGCAGCGCGCATCCGGCGGCGGCCGCGAGCGCCTCGCAACCGGCCGCGCCTTCCAGCGCGGCGAAGAGCGGCGGACATTGATCCGAAAGCGCGTCCGCGGAGGCCCGGTCTGATCCCCGGCGATCGGGAAACCATCGCGGGCGAGTGCTTGTCCATCATTCAGCCGCGCACACGGAAACTGCGCGCTTCGAATTTCGTTTCCGGAGGTAACCCGAGATGATCAGACGCGTGATCCTTTTCCTCTCACTCCTTGCGCTGGCCGGCGCGGCGTTGGCGCAGGCTCCGGCCGCCAGCACGCAGTGGGTCGAAGGCAAGAATTATTTCCGCATCGACACGCCGCAGCCGACGCCCGACCCTTCCAAGGTGGAAGTGACGGAAGTGTTCTCCTACGCCTGCCCGGTGTGCTACCGCTTCCTGCCGTACGCCAATCGCATCGCGAAATCCCTGCCGGCGACTGCGTACATGGACTACCTCCCGGTTTCGTTCAATCCGGTGGAAGACTTCCCGGTGTTCCAGCGCGCGTTCTATGCGGCGCAGGCGCTCGGCGTCGAAGCCAAGAGCCATGACGCGGTGTTCAAGGCGGTGCACGCGCCCGGCGGCGAGCTGGCCACCTATGACGCCGCGACCAGCCGACTGAAGAATCCCTTGCCGGACATCAACGACATCGCCAAGTTCTACGCGCAGTACGGCGTGAAGCCGGCTGATTTCGTCGCCACCGCCAACTCGTTCGCGGTCAACATGAAGATGAAACGCGCCGACGCGCTGGTGCAGGCCTATGGCGTCACCGGCACGCCGACGATGATCGTCAACGGCAAGTGGCGTTATGACATGGCGTCCGCCGGCGGACCGGAACAAGTGGTCGAACTGACCAAATACTTGGTTGCGCGCGAAGCCGCGGCGTTGAAGCAATGAGGCCGCGCCGCTACCTCGCCGCCGGGTTGCTGGAAGTCGGGTTGCTGCTGACCGCAGCCTGCTCGGCGCACAACGACACCGACGGCGCTCCATCTCCGGCAGCGGCTTCTTCCACGCGCGCAAAAACTGCTGCGCCGGGCGCGTTCACCGAAGGCAAGCAATACTTGCGCATCGCGCAATCGGGCGAAAAGGCGAGCGGCCCGGTGGTGATCGTGGAGGTGTTCTCCTACGCCTGTTCGCATTGCGCCGAGTTCGCACCGATTTTCGACCAGCTGCGCGCGAAACTGCCGAAGGACGTGCAGGTGCGCTACATGCCGGCGATTTTCAGCGAGCCATGGGAGCCGTACGCGCGCGCGTTCTACGCATCCAGGCAGCTCGGCGTGCTGCAATCCACGCATGATGCCGTGTTCAAGGCGATGGAAGAACACTATCCGCTGAATTCGCTCGCGGATCTGGCCGATTTCTATGCCAGCCGCGGCGTGGACCGGCAGAAATTCCTCGATGCCGCGAACTCGCCGCTCACCGATGCCCAGATGGCCGCCGACCAGAAAATGGAGCAAGGTTGGGGCATCAACGCCACGCCGACGCTCGTGGTCGGGCGCCTGAAGGGCAACCCGCCTTCCGCATGGGTGGTGGCCGACTATCGCAGCAACGAAGTCGGCAGCTATGCCGAACTCGCGCAGGTGGGCAGCTTCCTGGTGCAACAGGAACAGAAGGCCTCCAGGCCCTAGCGGCGCGATTTTCGCAGGGTCGGATGCGAACGGATTTCGCATTTGCATTCATCGGCGCGATGCTAGGCTTGCGCCGGTGAGCACCGATCCTTCCGCGTCTGCCGACGTGCCCGTGCTGCGCCTGCTGAGTTGCAACATCCTCGCGGGCGCCAGCGTGGGGCGTTATCACGAATACGTGACGCGCAGCTGGAGCGCGGTGCTGCCGGGCAAGCACAAGCGCAGCAACCTCGACAGGCTGGCGCGCGAGATCGCGCAGTTCGACGTGATCGGTTTGCAGGAAGCGGACGCCGGCAGCATGCGCTCGGGTTTCCTCAACCAGACGCAGTATCTCGCCGAAGCCGCCGGCCTGCCGTACTGGAGCCATCAGCCCAACCGGCGCGTGTCGCGCGTGGCGCATTCTGCCAACGGCCTGATCAGTCGCCTGCCGCCGGCGGAAGTGCTCGACTACCCGCTCCCCGGCCGCGGGC
>DASXWZ010000293.1:0-4152 GCA_036503375.1 Rhodanobacteraceae bacterium
CGACTGGCGCAGGTGCGCGAGGCGCGCCGACCCGGCAGTGCCTACGCGAAACTGGAACAGTGCAAGCGCGAACTGGCGCTGGCGGACCAGATCTTCCGCCGCGAGCATTTGCCTTCCTTGAACACCACTTCGACTTCGATCGAGGAAATCGCCAGCAAGATCCTCGCGCACCTGGGGATCGAGCGGCACATGTTCTGATCCTACCGCGAGGATTGTACAAACCGTCCTGCACCTATACCGTGGATCCGGCGCGCCGGAGCAGCCTTGGGGAGGGCTGGCGTCGCTCGATTCCAAGACAGTTTGGGCCCTCGTTGAAGTCGCAGATCGGGCGAGGGCAATCCTTCCTAAAACGTGCAGGGAGAGTGCAATGCAATCCAGGAATACATCCGGCATCCGTCGCGCGGCCAAGTTCATGTCCGTCGTCGGGCTTCTCGGCGCCGCATCCCAGGTTTCCGTGGCCGCGTCGATTTACGATGTCGACGCCGTGCAAGCCCGCGCTCTTGAAGCGTGGCATGAAACGATGAGGCAATTGCCCCCGCTTACCGAGGGCTGCTTCCACGCGACGTTCCCCAGCCTCATGTGGCAAAAGGCGGAATGCGGGACGACCAACTATCGTTCGACTCCGCCCATTGCAGGCAATGCGGTGGCGACCACCGGTGATGGCAATGACTATGCCGCGGCAACGGCCCATCTCACCGGTTCGGCAACGGGCAGCTTCCCCGTTGCGACGGGCGTGACCTCGATCAGCAACAATTCCTATACGATGCAGCTCAACACCAATCTTGCCGGGCCGATTGTCATCATTGGCGGAGGTTCTTCACCTGCATCACCTGTATGCAAGAGGGATGGATATGCAAGTTGTGACGTCTGGGAGCAATTCATCTATGAATCGGGCTCAAGGAATGGGGCTGCATTCATCCAAAACTGGATGTTCATCCCAGCTGGCGCCAAGTGCCTCAGGGGATGGTTTACCTACAACACCAGCCAGTACAACGGCTGCTACCGGAATAGCCGGTCCGTGAGCGTCCCGTCCTTCTCCCCCACCCAGCTTGCCAACGTGAAGCTGGCCGCTACGGTGGCGAAAGGCGGCAACGATACGGTGACCTTCACCAACGGCACCGACGCCTATGCGGTAAGCGAGAAGGACGGTGTGCTTGGCGTCTCCTATGTATGGAACCAGTCCGAGTTCAACCTCGTCGGCGACGGCGGCGGCTCGCAAGCCAAGTTCAACAGCGGCTCTTCGCTTACGGTGAACCTGCAGGTGAACGACGGCAGCACGAACGCCCCGAGCTGCCTCGCGAATGCGGGCACGACCGGCGAGACCAATAATCTGAACCTTGGTCCATGCAGCGCCGCGGGTGGAGCATCGCCTTACATCCAGTTCACTGAATCGAACTGATCGCTTCGCGCAGCGATGGATGGATCTGGAGTGCCGAAGGGCTCGGGCCCTTCGGCATTTGCCGTTGCGAGGTTCATGCGTTTCGCGCGAACGTCAGTTCCAGTCCGAAGCCGGATGGATCGCGGAGGAACAATTGCGTCTGTCCTGTTTCCTCGACCTGGTCGATGGCGTATTCGATGCCATGGGAATCCAGGCGAGCACGCATCGCGGCGAGATCGCCGTGCCCGCACAGCAATGCGAAGTGGTCCAGCGCGCCGCGAGGTGCCGCGAGCACATGTTGCTCATCGACGCGAAGGTGGATCACGTCCCGTTCGCCGGCATAGAGCCAGTACCCAGAAGAGCCTGAGCGGAATCGAGGGCGCGGGCCCTCGTGCAATCCGATCACGTCGATATAGAAGTTTTTCAATTGCTCGATCAGGCCCGCGGGTCCGCGCAGGTTGACGTGTCCGATGCGGAGAACCGCCATGTGGCTTATTCCTGATATGCGCCGTATCCCCGCAGCCGCCGATAACGTTGTTCCAGCAACTCGTCGGTCGGCAATGCCCGCAACGCATCGAGTTCGTTGACCAGCACGGCCTTCAGACGCCTGGCCATCGAAACCGGGCTGCGGTGCGCGCCGCCCGTGGGTTCGCGCACGATCTTGTCGATCAGACCAAGCTCCTTCAACCGCGGCGCGGTGAGACTCAACGCATCGGCCGCATCGCGCGCCTTGTCGGCGCTCTTCCACAGGATCGACGCGCAGCCTTCGGGCGAGATCACCGAATACGTCGAGTACTGCAACATGATGGTGCGGTCGCCGACTCCGATCGCCAGCGCGCCGCCGGAGCCGCCTTCGCCGATCACGGTGCAGAGGATCGGCACCCGCAGCCGCGCCATCTCCAACAGGTTGCGCGCGATCGCTTCGGATTGCCCGCGCTCTTCCGCGCCGACGCCGGGATAGGCGCCGGGCGTGTCGATGAAGGTCAGCAGCGGCAACTGGAATCGCTCGGCCATTTTCATCAGCCGCAGCGCCTTGCGATATCCCTCCGGACGCGGCATGCCGAAATTGCGGCGCACCTTGGATTTGATGTCTCGGCCCTTCTGATGGCCGACGATCATCACGCCGCGACCATTGATGCGCGCCAGACCGCCGACGATCGCGGGATCTTCGGCGTACATGCGGTCGCCGGCGAGCTCGTGGAATTCGTCGCAGATCGTTTCGATGTAATCGTTGGTGTAGGGCCGCGCCGGATGCCGCGACAACTGCGTGACCTGCCACGGCGACAGGTTCTTGAAAATGTCCGCGGTTTTCGCGCGCAGCTTGTCGCGCAGCTTGCCGACTTCCTCGTCGATGTCCACGGCCGAGCCATGCCCGGCCTGCGTCAGCTCGCGGATGCGCGCATCCAGCTCCGCGATCGGCTGTTCGAAATCGAGAAAATTGGGATTCATGCGCTGGGCAGTCGAGACAAAGGCGCGATTATACCGTCGCGCCCGGCCGCACCAGCGCCGGGCTGACAGCTTGCACCCCGGGCAGGCTGTTGAGCGTACGCAACAGTTCGGTGGTGACGCGCACCCGCCAGTCCTCGCCCAGCTGGAAATCGGCGCGGCCGCCGGCGTTGCGGAAGCCGGTCAGCAACAGCGGCGTGACGCCCGAGTGACCGGCCAGCGCGCGTTTCAGGGCGGGGGCGAATTCCGCACCGATGCCGTTGACGCGCAGGCGCAAGGCGCGCGCGCCTTGCGCGCATGCCTCATCCAGCGTCCAGACCCGCCGCGCGCGCATCTGCATCTCACCGCTGAAGTCGTCCAGCATCAGCCCGCCCTCGACGACCAGGATTGCGTCGCGCACCAGCAGGTTCGCATAATCGGAGAAGGCCTCGCGGAAGAAACTCACCTCGATCGCGCCGGTCCAGTCCTCGAAGCGCACGAACGCGCCGTTGTCGCCGCGGCGGCGTTGCAGCGTGACCAGGCCGGCGATCGTCCACGGTGTTTCACGGCGGAAGCGGGAAGCTTCATCGTCGCGTTTCGGCGGTTGCCAGCGCTGCGCGATCTCGCCGATCGGGCAGTTGGAAAGTTGCGTGAGCACCTCGCGCCACGGATCGGTGGGATGCCCGGAGAGATAGTGGCCGAGCGTCGCGCGTTCGCCGGCGAGTTTGCGCTCCAGCGTCCAGTCGGGCTGGTCCGGAATGTGGATCGCCGGCGTCTCGACGGCGTTCGCGATGGCGCCGAACATGTCGTTCTGCCCCGATTGACGATCGCGCAAGTGCTGCTCGGCCGCGCGCGCGGCTTCCGGCAATTGCGCCATCGATGTGGCGCGATTGGCGGCCAGTGCGTCCGCCGCCCCGGAGTTGATCAGCGCTTCCAGGACGCGCTTGTTGAGCTTGCCCGGATCGATACGCGCGCAGAAATCGGCGAGATCGCGAAACGCACCGCCGCGTTCGCGCTCCGCGACGACCGCCTCGCACACGGCGCGGCCGACGCCCTTGATCGCGCCGAGGCCGTAGCGGATGGTGTGTTCGCCGATCGCGATGAACTTGTACGCCGAAGCGTTGACGTCGGGCGGCAGCACCTGCACCTGGTGCGCGCGGGAATCATTGAGGAATTGCACCACCTTGTCGGTGTTATCCATTTCCGCGGACATCGTCGCAGCCATGAACTCGGCGGCGTAATGCGTCTTCAGCCACGCGGTCTGGTAAGCGACCAGCGAATACGCCGCGGCGTGCGACTTGTTGAAGCCGTAGCCGGCGAATTTCTCCATCTGGTCGAAGATCGCATCG
>DASXWZ010000294.1:0-5119 GCA_036503375.1 Rhodanobacteraceae bacterium
GACCCGGCCACCGACCCGCATCGCCCAGAACGTCTGTCGCTGATGGGCGACCTGCGCGAAGCGCTCGATCGCGATCGACTGGAATTGCATTACCAGCCCAAACTGCACCTGGCCAGCGGCCACATCGACGGTGCGGAAGGACTGATGCGCTGGCCGCATCCGCGGCTCGGGCTGGTACCGCCGGACGATTTCATCCCGCTGGCGGAAGAAACCGGCAATATCCGCCGTCTCACTCGCTGGGCGCTCGCGGCCGGCATCGCACAGGCAGGGCGCTGGAGGGCCGCGGGTCGCGCCATCCGCGTGTCGATCAATCTTTCCGCGCGCGATCTGGACGACTCGGAGCTGCCGCGCCGCGTGGCGGAGCTGTTGTCCTTGCACGCGGTCGCCCCGCAGTGTATCGCGCTGGAAATCACCGAAGGCGCGATCATGGACAAGCCGGACGCCGCGATCGCGGTGCTGCGGCGGCTGACTGATCAAGGCATCGATCTCGCCATCGACGATTTCGGCGTGGGTCATTCCTCGCTCGCCTACCTGCGTCGCCTGCCGGTGCGCGAGCTGAAGATCGACAAGAGTTTCGTCCTGCACCTGACCGAACAGCGCGCCGACCAGACGATCGTGCGCAGCATCGTCGAACTCGGGCATCACCTCGGTTACCGCGTCACCGCCGAAGGCGTGGACAACACGCGGGTACTGCACCAGCTCGCGGAGATGGGCTGCGACCACGCGCAGGGCTTCCACATCGCCAAGGCGATGCCGGCGTCTTTGTTCGATGAATTTCTCTCGAAGCGCGAAGTGCTCCATGCCTGAGCGCACGCCTTCGCGATTGCCGCTCGTGGTCGCGCTGCTGGCGCTGCTGCCCTGCGGTACACGGGCGCAGGATTTCGAGCTGCACGGCCTGCTGGATTTGCGCGCGGTGTCGCCAGCGAACGAAACCGCCTGGGATGGCGGCGGCCTGGGGAAATCGCGTTATGGCGGCGGCGATGGCGTGGATGGACATCTTGGCCTGGGTATTCTCGCCGCGAGCTGGCAGATCGCGCCGGCGCTGAGCGCCAAGGCCGACCTGCAATATCAAACCGATGAGCATCGGCATCTCGACGTGCAGGACGCGTATCTGCGTTTTCGCCCGGTGTCGGTCACGCCGTGGCGCTGGTCGCTGAAACTCGGCGCGTTCTTTCCACCGATCTCGCTGGAAAACGACAGCATCGGCTGGACCAGTCCCTGGACCTTGACGCCGTCGGCGATCAACAGCTGGGTCGGAGAAGAACTGCGCACCATCGGCGGCGAGTTCGAACTGGAACACCGCGGGCAGGCGCACACCTTCACCGCCGGCTTCGCGTTGTTCGGCAAGAACGATCCGGCCGGCGAACTGCTCGCCACGCGCGGCTGGTCGATGAGCGATCTCGTTTCGGGTTTGAACGCCAACGTGCGCGAGCCCGACGTGCTGGCGCCCGTGATCTTCGCGCCGGTGCCGGTGGAATACCGTCCGTTCGACGAGATCGATCACCGCCTCGGCTGGTATGCCTACGCGGATTGGGATTCGCCGGCCTGGGGCAAGTTCACGGTGCTGCACTACGACAACCGTGCCGAGCCCGACGCCTACGAGCACTATCAGCAGCGCAACGTGTTCGCGTGGCGCACGCGCTTCTGGAGTTTCGGCGCACGCACGCGCATCGGCGACCTAGCGCTGCTCGCGCAGGCGATGGACGGCAGCACCGCGTTCGAACCGATCCCGGAGCTCTATCTCGACACGCATTTTCGCGCGGGCTACCTGCTGGCCGGTTGGGAACGCGGCGCATGGCGGCCGGCGCTGCGCTTCGATCTTTTCAGCCTGCAACAGACGCCCGACACGCTGTCGCTGCCGCTCAGCGAACACGGCAACGCGATCACGGCGGCACTGAACTGGCGCCCCAACGACCGACTACGCCTCACCGCCGAATGGCTGCGCATCGACAGCACGCGCGATCAAAGAACGCTCGAAGGATTATCGCCGCGACAGATCGATCGCCAGGTGCAACTCGCCGCGCGCGTGTTGTTCTGATCAGCCGCGGATCGCGACCGGCGCCGCTTCCGGGCCGACCCACTCCCCACCAGTCACGCCGTGTACCGTTGCCGGCAATCCAGCGCCACGCCGCAATTTCCTGCGCAAGCCCAGGAACGGACGCTCGATCAGGCACCACGATGCCAGCGCCGCGAGAAACGCAAGCATCAGGTTCTGCGGAAACGCATCCATCCAAGCGTCTGAATGGCGATCGAAGAAAAGCGGTTGCCAGAGATACAACGAGTAGCTCAGCACCCCGATGAACGCGATGGGCTTCCAGTTCAGGAGGCGCCCGGCGAACGAATCAGCGTGTCGCGTGCTCGCCTCGATCAGCAGCGCAATGCAGAGATTCATCAGCGGCGACAGCAGTATCGCCGTGGTGTGACTGCCCATGCGATTGATCAGCAGTACCAGGGGTATCGCCAGCGTCAGCCAGCGGCTGGCAGTCAGGCGCAGATACCAGTCCTGCGCCAGCAGCCACGGCCGCAGCAGCGCCAATGCACAACCCGCGGCCAGGTAATCGAACATTGCGGGAAAGCTCGTCGTCATGCCGGCAAGCGCGTGAGGATCGACGTGGAAGATCCATTCGCGGATGCCGACGCGCACCAGCGGACCGATGAAGATCGCAAGGACCGCGACCATCAACGCACGCCGTTCACGCAAGGCCAGCAGTGCAAATGGCCACAGCAGATAAAATTGCTCCTCGACCGCCAGCGACCAGAGATGCCCCGTCGGCCAGGCGCGGCTTCGCGCGAAGTTGATCGTGTAAGTCAGCGCAAAGGCAAAATTCCGGCCGGTCAGATGCAATGCGCCGAGCCAGGTTGCGATCGCCAGTACCGCAATGAACGCGTAGAGCGCGGGAAAGATGCGCACTATCCGCCGCAGGTAGAAGCGCTTCAGCGAAATCGTCCCCGCCGCCTCGCATTCGCCCATCAGCAGCGAGGTGATCAGGAATCCCGAGACCACGAAGAACACCAGTACGCCCAAGTGCGCGACGTCGCCGCACCAGCGGCCGTATTGCGGGATCGAAACCGGAAAATGCCGCGTGCCGGCGAGATGCCCGTAGAGCACCATCAGAATCGAAATCGCGCGGATTCCATCCAGCGATGGAAAGCGCCAGCTCGTCGAGTCCGACATCCCGCTCCCACCGCGCCAGAAGGAAAGTTGCGTCCGGTCACGGCCGACCCGTCGGTTCGCCGTTGACCGTGTGGTGGGTGCGGTTGGCGGAACATCCGGTTGCGCGGGCGAAGGGCATCGCTCGAGGCCGCCTTCGTAACGTCGCCAGATCAATAGTCCGAAGGCCGCACTGAGCCGATTCGGCGGCCCTTGCGTGCCTCAACCCCGTTTCGGCGGCACCAGTTTCAGCTTGCCGGCGGTGGCGACGGGCTTCGGCAGCAGCATGCGTTCGATCGCGGGTGCCGGCAGCGGATAGGAATAGAGATAACCCTGGCCTTCGGTGCAACCGGAGCGGAGCAGGAATTCGTGTTGCGCTTCGGTCTCGATGCCTTCGGCGATCGGCGTCAGTCCCAGGCTCTTGGCCATCGCCAGCATCGCGGTGGTGATCGCCGCATCGTTGGAATTTTCAGCAAGGCCGGTGATGAAGGAACGGTCGATCTTCAGGTATGCCACCGCCGGCAGTTTCAGGTAGGCCATCGACGAATAACCCGTGCCGAAGTCGTCGATCGCCACCGCCACGCCCATGCGGCTCAACGCCTGCATCTTGCGCTCGGTGTCTTCGCCCACGCGCAGCATCGCGCCTTCGGTAATTTCCAGCAGGATGCGGTGCGCGTCCACGCCATGCGATTGCAGGGCGCGGCTGACACTCTCGATGAACGCGGTATGCCCGAACCAGCGCGCCGACACGTTCATCGCGACGCGGATCGGCGGGACGCCGCTCTTGTCCCAGACCTGGACTTGCGCGCACACCGCGCGCATCACCCATTCGTCGATGCGATGGATCACGCCGGTGCTCTCGGCGATCGGTATGAATTCTCCCGGACTCACTTCGCCGCGCTCCGGATGTTGCCAGCGCAGCAATGCCTCGACTGCCACGATGCGGCCGGTGCGCAACTCGACGCTGGGCTGGAAGACCAGACGGAATTCGTCGCGCGCCAACGCCTGGCGCAACTCGGAGGCGAGCTGCAGACGCTTGCGGGTATCCGCATGCATCATCGGGGCGTAGAAGCGATACGCGTTGCGTTCCTCGGTCTTGGCCGCGTACATCGCCGCGTCCGCATTGGCGATCAGCGAGGGCGCATCGGTCCCATCCAGCGGGAAGCCGGCGATGCCGATGCTCGCGCTCAGCACAATTTCGTATTCGTCCACCACGAACGGTTCGGATAGCGTGGCGAGCAGGCGTCCGGCCAGCGCGGCGGCGTCTTCGCGCAAGACCAGGCCGCGTGCCAGCACGGTGAACTCGTCGCCGCCGATGCGGCCTGCGAGGTCGCCGCGCGCCAGTTGTTTCTGGATGCGCTCGGCTACCAAAACCAGCAGGCGGTCGCCGATGCCGTGGCTGTAGCTGTCGTTGACGAACTTGAAGGCGTCGAGATCGATGAAGAGCACCGCCGCGGCGCTGCGCTCGCGTTCGGCGACCACCATCGCTTCGCTGCATTGGCGCTCGAACTCGGCGCGATTGACCAGGCCCGTCAAAGGATCGTGTGTGGCCAGGTGCTCCAGCCGGCGGCGATCCGCCTTGACTTCGGAAATGTCGCTGAACACCGCGACGTATTGCTGTACCTGTTGCGCGGAATCGCGGATCGCGCTGATGCTGAGCATTTCGGAATAGCTGCTGCCGTCGGCGCGCAGGCTCTGCACTTCGCCCACCCAGTGCCGGCCTGCGGCGACTTCGTTCCACACCGACTGCGGCAGCGGATTGCCGTCGGGCATGCTGCGCGCGTCATCGAAACGCAAACCCTGCAAACTGTCGGAGGTAAAGCCCGTGATGTGCGTCACCGCGGCGTTGGTCGAAAGCACGCGGCGATCGGCGTCGGCGATGATCACGCCCTCGGCGATGCCGGCGAGCGCTTCCGATGCGATGCGACGTTCCTTCTCGCGCTCCACGCGCTCGCTGATGTCGCGGAT
>DASXWZ010000295.1:0-3075 GCA_036503375.1 Rhodanobacteraceae bacterium
GTGCTGCGCCTGCGCCACCGCCATGCCGTAACCGGGCACGATCGCCACGCGTTCTGCATAAGCCATCATCACCGCGGCATCGGCCGCGTCGATCGGCTTCAGCGATCCGCCGATTTCCTGTGCTTCGCCGCCACCGCCGCCGAAATTGCCGAAGAGGACATTCGCGAGCGAACGATTCATCGCCTTGGCCATCAACTGCGTCAGCAACGTGCCGGCCGCGCCCACCACCATGCCGGCGATGATCATCGCCTCGTTCTGCAATACGAAGCCTTCGAACGCGACCGCGAGGCCGGTGAAGGCGTTGTACATCGAAATCACCACCGGCATGTCCGCGCCGCCGATCGGCAACGTCATCGCCACGCCGAACACCAGCGACAGCACGATGAAGCAGATCAGCAAGTCCCACGCGAACGGATGGCCTGCGATCCCGGCGATCAACGCCAGCGCGCCGCACACGATGGCACCGGCGAAGATCGCGAGGTTTGCCCAGCGCTGCAGCGGAAACACGAAGCGGCGGTCCATCCAGCCCTGCAGTTTTGCGAACGCGATCAGCGAACCGGTGAACGACACCGCGCCGATCAGCACTCCCAGGAACGCAAGCACCAGTTCCACAGCGCTCAGGTGCACCGCTGCCTGCGCGGCCCAGGCTTCCGGCTGGATCGGAAATGTGTCCGGGATCGCGATGAAGCTGCGGTTGAACCGGATCAGCTCCACCGCGCCGATCGCTGCCGCCGCGCCGCCGCCCATGCCGTTGAACAGCGCCACCATCTGCGGCATCGCCGTCATGGCGACGCGTCGGCCCACCCACCACGAGAGCGCCACGCCAATGACTATCGCAATCGCCATCGGAACGAGGTTGTGCAGGCCCGGCAGCAGGAACGTCACGAGGATCGCGGCGGCCATGCCGATGCCGGCCCAGACGATGCCGCGCCGCGCGGTGCGCGGCGAACTCATGCGTTTCAAGCCCCAGATGAAGAGAACGGCGGCGATGAAGTAGACCGCTTCGACCAGCGTGGACAACCACGGTGCCGCGATCATCATTTCTTCTCCGTTTGTGGAGAAGCCTTGCTGGTCTTGAACATCTCCAGCATCCGTTCTGTCACCACGTATCCACCCGCGACGTTGCCGGCGGAAAGCAGCACCGCAATCACGCCGATCGTGATTTCCGCGGGGGTATTCGCATGGCCCAGCGCCACCATCGCGCCCACCAGCACGATTCCATGCACGAAATTGGAACCCGACATCAGCGGCGTGTGCAGGATCACCGGCACGCGGGCGATGATCTCGTAGCCCGTGAACGCGGCCAGCATGAATATGTACAGTGCCAGAAATCCGGTAATCATTCCGGTAGCTCCCGATCCGCGGATCGGCGCATGATACGGGATGCCGCGGGCAGCTGCGGCAGGGGTCAACCTTCGGCGCGCTGGAGCGTTCTTCCGGACAGGCACATGCATGGGATCGGCGATGACGTGGACGGCCTGGGTCGATTGGCGGGCACCGTCGAGGTGAGTCTCGCGGGAGCCGCGCTGGCGGAGGCCACGCTGGAGACCGCGCGACCGGTCGCGCGCAGCATCGATGCCTTCCTTGCTTCGGTGGAGCGACGGGCGTGGCGTGCCGCGGAGATCGCATTGAACGATTCCGACGAAGCGCTGGACGCGGTGCAGGATGCGATGTTGCGGCTGGTTCGCCACTACAGCGCAAAGCCGGCCGAGGAATGGCCGCTGCTGTTCTGGGGCATCTTGCGCCGACGCATCACCGATCTGCAGCGACGGCGCACCGTACGCAACCGGGTGCTGGTCTGGACCGGCCGCACACGACTCGACGAGGACGGCGGGGAGTTGCCGGCCTGGGATGCGCCGGATCCAGGTCCGGATCCTGCACGTGCCTTCGCCTCAAGGCAGGCATATGCGGCGATGTCGGCGGCGGTGCGCAAGCTTCCGCGCCGCCAGCAGCAGGCATTCCTGCTGCGCGTGCTGGAAGGCCTGGACGTGGCCGACACGGCGTGCGCGATGGGCTGTTCGGAAGGCAGCGTGAAAACACATCTCTCGCGGGCGCTGGATGCGCTGCGCGGACAACTGGAGGCATGGCGATGAATACCTCGCCCGACAACACGACACCCGGCTTCAACGGTCACGATCACGAATTGATGCAGCGCGCGCGCGCGCTGCACGAACACGCCTGCGAGCACGTCGACGCGGCCACGCGCGCGAAACTCGCCATGGCGCGACACCAAGCATCGGCTGCACAGGACCACCGCCCGCGTCGCATGATCTGGCTGCCCGCGACCGGCGCTGCAGTCGCGTGCGCATTGGTGATCGGCCTGGTGTGGTTCAAGCCGCAGCCGAACAATCCCGACGCTCCTCCGGCGCAGGTCGCCGCGATGCCCGATGCGGAATTGCCGCCGGATGCAGATGCACGGCAATTCGATCTCTATCAGAACCTGGACTTCTATCAATGGCTGGCGCGGCAACCGCAAACCCGTGCCCGTCCGCCAGGAGGCCGGCGATGAATTCGTCGCGCGCCGCGCGTGGAATTCTGCTCGCAACCGCGCTGCTGCTCGGCGCACCGCCGCTGGCCTGCGCGCAATCGGCGCCGCCGGGCACGGCTCCGGAAGCGCCGATTGCCTGGAGCGCGCTGTCACAGCAGCAGCAGGCGCAACTCGCGCCGTTGCAGGGCGAATGGAACCGGTTGCCACCGTCGCGACAAAGGCAACTCTCGGACAACGCACAACGCTGGGCCACGCTGCCGCAGGATGACCAGCAGCAGATCCGCAATCGCCTGCAACGCTGGGCGAACATGACTCCGCAGCAGCGCGATCAAGTGCGCGACAACATGCGCGCGTTCAAACAGATGTCGCCGCAGGAACGCGACAAGGTCAGGCAGGCCTTCGAGAATTTCCAGTCGCTGCCTCCGGATCAGCGCCAGGCGTTGCGCGAGCAGTGGCGCAACGCCGATGCGCAGCAGCGTCCACAGCGGTTGCGCAGCGGACGGCCTCAAGCAAAGCGGCCGCGCGGGCATTGAAACGAAGATCGGGACTCGGGACTCGGGACTCGGGACTCGGGACTCGGGACTCGG
>DASXWZ010000296.1:0-4711 GCA_036503375.1 Rhodanobacteraceae bacterium
TTCCCGATCGCGGGATCAAAAACCCGACACCTTCGGCACACACCCCCGCTGCCACGCCGGGGCTCCGGCCTCAGTGGCCGCCGGAACCGTCGCGTTTCCTGTCCTTGGATGATGATTTGCGGCGGGAGGGTGTGTCGTCGGAATGCAATTGCATCACGCGCACGTGTCCGTCCGGCGTGAGCACCTTGATGCGATAGAGCTTGTTGCGGCCGTTCGGAATGCTGTCGGCGGCCAGGATGCGCCCGTTGGTCTGCTGCTGCACGTGCTGCACCGCACCCTCCAGGCTCATCTGCGAGCGGCCGTTCGGCGACCTGGACGGAGGCGCGGCTACCGCGGCGGCGCAGGAGACCAGGACAAGCACGATGACGGCGGAGCGAAAATGCATGGATGGGATCGCGATGAGGAAAGAAGAACCAAGGAATGGGGGGACACGCGTCCACGGCCGCCATGATGTGCCAGCGGAGCGGATGTCACGATCATGCCGTGGGCCATTGAATTCGTGCTGAACCGGCTATGCAGCGCGTGCCGGCCATCCGGCCGTGGCCTGCATCGCCGCTTCCACGATGTCCCAGCCGGAGCCATCGCGATGCGCGCTCGCGCTCAAAACCCGCCGGAATGCCCGGCCGCCGGGCTGGCCGTGGTAGAGCCCCAGCAGATGCCGCGCGACGTGTTTCAATTTGGTGCCGCGCGCCAGCTCGGCCTCGACGTACGGGCGCATCGCGTGCAGTGCCTGCTCGCGCGCGATGGGCACGCCGCCGGACAGCATGGCGTCGACGCGCGCCAGCGCATGGGGGTCGTGATACGCCAGCCGCCCCAGCATCACGCCGTCGACGTGTCGAAGGTGGGTGGAAACCGCATCGCCTTTCACGATTCCACCGTTGATCACGACGGCGAGTTGCGGCAACTCGCGTTTCAACCGGTACACACGCTCGTAATTCAATGGCGGAATCTCGCGGTTGTCCTTTGGCGACAAGCCCTGCAACCAGGCCTTGCGCGCGTGCACGATCAGCGTGCGAACGCCCGCCGCGACCATCGCTTCGGCGAAGCGCTGCAGATCGGCGTAGTCGTCCTGCTCGTCCACTCCAATGCGGCACTTCACTGTCACCGGAACGCTCACGGATCCACGCATCGCGCGCACGCAGTCGGCGACCAGCTCCGGCTCGCGCATCAGGCACGCGCCGAAACGGCCCGACTGCACGCGGTCCGAAGGACAACCGACGTTGAGATTGATCTCGTCGTAGCCGGCTCGTTCACCGTATCGCGCCGCCTGCGCCAGTTCGTCCGGCTCAGCGCCGCCCAGTTGCAGGGCAACCGGATGTTCCTCGTGGCTGTGCTCGAGCAGGTGCAGCCGGTTGCCGTGGATCAGCGCCGCCGCGGTCACCATTTCCGTGTAGAGCCGCGCGTGTGGCGACAACAGACGATGGAAGTACCGGCAATGCCGGTCGGTCCAGTCCATCATCGGCGCGACGCACAGGCGCCAGGCGGAGGGATCGTGGGCGATCATCCGGCAAGCATAAGCGGTAAGCTCCGCGCGTTGCTAAACCGGAGCGCCCATGTCCGCGCAACGCGTCTGCTTCGCCTCGCTGCTTGCGTTTTCGCTCGCCGCCTGCCAACCCGCGCCAGTGGACTCGCCCGCTTCTTCCCAACCTGCGGTCGATGCGCGGGCGGATTCCGCACATGGCGAGCCGATTGCGGGTTCGAGCGTTGCTCCAGCAGGAGTTGCCCTGACCGCCAAGGGCGAACATGCAGCCACACCGCGCTACAAGATCGACATCGATTACCCATCGTTGTCGGCGGAAGAGGCGCCGCTGGCCGCGACGCTGCACAAGGTCGCAGCACTGGCGAAACAGGAATTCCTGCAGGCGCTGCCTGATCCGCACCGCTTTCCCGAATTCGCCGATCGGCAAATGCGGTTGCTGATCGATTTCAGGATCGCGGCGCGTACACCCGATCTGGTCAGCGTGCGTGAAACCGGCATGCAGGATACCGGCGGCGCCCATCCGATTCCGATCGATTCGACGATCGTTTATGACGTGCGCGCGCATCGCACTGTCCCGCTCGACGACCTGTTCATCGATGCCGATGCCGCACGCAAAGCGTTGGCCGACTATGCGCGCACCGAATTGACCAGGAAGATCATGTCGCAAGCCCCGAGGCCCGGTGAAGGCTCGCCCGGAGCGATCGCCGAATGGAAAACCAACGCGCGGAAGATGATCGATGACGGCACGCAACCGACCACGCAGAACTTCGCCAACTTCATCGTGCGCGCGGGGGCGGACTCGAACGCGCCCAGCCCGGGATTGATCCTGATTTTTCCGCCGTATCAAGTGGCCGCATACGTATATGGAACGCAAACTGTCGACGTACCAGACCCGGTATTCATGCACTACCTGAAACCGCAATATCATGCCGCTTTCGGCAGAACGGCTGTCGAGTGATCGCCGTCCGCTCGGTCGAGCGGTGAAGGCATCCATCTGTTCTCAATCGGCGAAATGCGCGATCGCCGCGGTCGCGGCATCGCGATTGCCGTCGTCGAACGGCGACAGCCATTCGCAGTGCGAAAGCGCCAGATCGTCCAGGCAGCGTGCGTTGATGCTGTAGCCGTGCGGGTGCGAGCGCGGCACGTAGAACGATTTCACGCCGCAGTGTTTGCAGAACAGGTGCCGCGCGGTGCCGGTGTTGAACCGGTATTCGGTCAGGGCGCCCTCGCCCCCCAGCAATCGAAAGCGCGAAGCCGGCACGATCAGGTGCACGAAACCGGTCATGCGGCAGATCGAGCAGGTGCATTCCTGAACCTTGGGCCGCGATTCCGCATTCACTTCGAAGCGCACGGCGCCGCAATGGCAACCGCCGGCACGGGTGACGAATTGGGCCATGGAGCCTTCCGATTGCGGACGCGATTCTCCTATCGTACTTTCGACACATCCGTGCCGCGAATGCGGCGGCTACGCTGACCGGCCACATCGAGGGAATCCGACATGCTCAAGCCCGCCCTGACTGCTTTCGCGCTCGCCTTCGCCGCTTCCTTCGCGCAAGCCGCGCCGCCCGCCCATGCCTCGGCGGACACCGCCAACGGTGGAACGGCCGCGCCGGCATGGGTGCAGAAGAGCAACGCCGACGCGATGGTGCTGATGAAGACGCTGGCGCAATTCAATCCGGAGTTCGCATCGCGCTTCGGCGTGCCCGGCTACGACAGCAAGGTGATCGACCTGAAGCCCAATGTCGATCAGCGCACGATCGAGGCCATGACGCAGGCGCGCGCCACGCTGCAGAAGGATCTGGCGAGCGAGCAGGATCCCAACGTGCGCCAGGATCTGGAAATCATGATCAAGGCGGCCGACCGCCAGATCGAAGACATCAAGCTCAACGATCAATACCTGCTCGATTACAACGACATCGGCCAGATCGTTTTCCAGGGCGAGTTCGGGCTGCTGCAGGACGATATACCCGCCGAACGTCGCGCCCATGCGGTCGACCGTCTGAAGTGCTACGTCGGCATGACGCCGGGTTGCACGGCGGTGACGAAGGAGGCGCAGGCGCTGTTCGCCGCCAAGGCGGCCAACGGGAAACTGCTGGGGCCGTACAAGGCGGAAGTCGAGCAGAACCTCGCCAACACTTCGCGCTATGTCGACGGCGTGCGCAAGCTGTTCGCCAAGTACAAGCTCGGCGGCGACGACGCGCTGAACGCGCTGCAGAAGCAGTTGGACGAGTACGACGCGTGGGTGAAGTCCACCGTGGTGCCGCGCGCGCGCACCGATTTCCGTCTGCCGGAGGCCGTGTATGCCAACAACCTCAAGGATGTCGGCATCGACATCAGCTCGCAGGAGCTGATCAAGAAGGCGGAACTGGAGTTCATGGAGACGCAGAACGAAATGGAGATTCTCGCGCCCTACGTCGCCAAGTCCGAAGGCATCAACGCGACCGGCTACCGCGATGTAATCAAGGCGCTGAAGAAGGACCAGCTCGACCGCAATTCGATCGAACCGTATTACCACCAGGTGATCGGCAAGATCGAGGACATCATCCGCAAGCAGAATCTGGTCAGCCTGCCCGAGCGGAAGATGCAGATGCGCGTGGCCTCCGAGGCCGAGAGCGCGGCGCAGCCCGCGCCGCACATGGATCCGCCGCCGCTGATCAACAACCATGGCGAGCGCGGCACCTTCGTGCTGCCGCTGGGCAATCCGCCCAACGGTTCGGGCAAGAGCGAAGCCTATGACGATTTCACCTGCAAGGCCTGCGCGTGGACGCTGACCTCGCATGAAGGTCGGCCCGGACACGAATTGCAGTTCTCGGCGATGGTCGAGCACGGCGTCTCGCTGGCGCGTTCGCTGTTCGCGTTCAACAGCGTGAACGTGGAAGGCTGGGCGCTGTATTCGGAATTCATGATGGCGCCGTACGAACCCGCCGGCGGCCAGATGATCCAGTTGCAACTGCGCCTGCTGCGCGCCGCGCGCGCGATGCTCGATCCGATGCTGAATCTCGGCATGATCACGCGCGATCGAGCGCACGACATCCTGGTCAACGACGTCGGCTTGTCGGAAGCCTTCGCACGCGAGGAACTGGACCGTTTCACCTTCCGCTCGCCGGGCCAGGCCACCGCCTATTTCTACGGCTATTCGCGGATTCTTGAATTGCGCGCGGACACCCAGATCGCGCTGGGCGACAAGTTCAACCTGAAAGCATTCAACGATTTCATCATCGGCCAGGGCCT
>DASXWZ010000297.1:0-3131 GCA_036503375.1 Rhodanobacteraceae bacterium
AGACAAGGCGCGCGCCGCAGCGCCATAGCCAATCTATGGTCAAGGCGCGCGCCGCCGTATGGCGGTCGCTGCGGAGCAACCCGAAGGGCCGTGGCCCTTTGCCCGCATAGCTGCGTCATCACTCGTCGATGTATCGACATACATCCTCCTCGTTCTTCCTTGCTCTGCGAGCAAAGGGCCGACGGCGCGGCGGTTTGGCGTGATGTGAACAGGCCCTGGTTCCTCGGTCATGATCTCAGTGTCGTCTCGACGAAGCGGCGCGTTTCGTTCCAGGCGATGATCCATTCGCGCAGCACGCGCCGGCCCAGCGGCGTGATGCGGTAATAACGCCGCGGTGGCCCGGCCACCGACGGTTCCACGTGCGTGTCCAGCAATTCCGCCGCACTCAGGTTGCGCAGCACCGGATACAGCGCGCTTTGTTTCCCCGTCAGCACCCCGCCCGCGCTTCCTTCCAGCTTCTTGGCGATCTGGTAGCCATACAGCGGCTCGCGCGCCGCCGCCAGCACCGCCAGCAACACCAGCGACACCGTGCCCGCGGCCAGTTCCTTCTCGAATTTCTTCAGGTGGGTTTCGGTATCGCTCAAGCGCCGGACAAGCTCCCAATGTAGTCACGACTGCACTATACTGTGAACTTGATAATAGTGGATGCGCCGGAAGTCACGCACCGATGCATCTCCAAAGTCATGCTTCCATGTGCTCCGGAAAGGTGCACAATTGAACACGAGGCAACGTTTCGCCGCGTGGACGCATCAAAGCAGCGGTTGACGGAGGAAGAAGATGATCGAACTCGGATTGCTGGGCCTGGCGGTGGTGATCGGCGCGTTCTGGCTGGTGGCGGCGCTGATCGGCGGCATCTTCAAGCTGATCTTCGGATTGTTCGGCGCGATCTGCGGTGCGTTCGGCGCGCTGCTGGGCGGGATGTTCTCGATCCTCGGCGCCGGCATCGCAGCGCTGGTGATCCTGCCGATCCTCGCCCTGGTGCTGCTGCCGGTGTTATTGCCGGTGCTGTTGCTCGGCGGATTCGTCTGGCTGATCGTGCACTTCGCGCGCCGGCCTGCGCCGGTAGTCGTGCGTCATTAAACGAACGCGCGGGCCATTCGGGCTCGCGCGTTCTTGCGATTGCGCGCAATCGGATCAGGCGCCACTCAACTCGAACTCCACCGGCACCTGCGCCCACGCCTGGATCGCGTGACCGTCGCGTTGCGCCGGGTGGAAGCGCCAGGCCGCCAGCACATGGTTGCGTGCCGCCTGGTCCAGTGCATGCGAGCCGCTGCTCTTGACGATCGCCACCTGCACCGGCTTGCCGCTTTCATCCACCAATACGCGCAGCAGCACGGTGCCTTGCACGCCCGCGCGCAATTCGGCGACTGGATATGGCGGCGGCGTGGCGGTTTCGTAAGCGATGGTGGCGTCGGTCGAACCCATCGTCGAAGGCGGGGTGACGGGTTGCACGACGGGCGTCGCCACCGTCGAACGTTCCGTGGTGACGACTTGAGTCGGTACGCTGATGTTCGGCGCAGTCGCGACCGGCTTGGTGACAGTCGGTACGGGCGCCGTGTGCACGACGTGCCGCACGGGGTTGAGGATTGGCATCGGCGGCGGCGGCGGCGGATGTGTCGGTTCGAGCACATTCGCACGCATTTCAGGCTGCGCTACGGGCAGCGCCATGGGCACCAGCGGCAAAGGCCTCAGAGCGATCAGCAAGGCGGTGAGGTTCAGCGCGATCGCGCAGGCCATCGCCAGCGTGCGGATGACATGCGGCGCGCATTCGTGTTGCGGACGGAGTACGAGCGACGTCATAAGCCACCTCCTGTGCGTGGAGTGATGGCCCGGGACGCCCGAGACTGCGGCGCCTCGGTCGGAAATCACGCTACGCCTGTGGCGGCACCCGGGCAAGTGCCGGATCGCGAATCTTTGTGCCGCCTCAGTGCGAGGTGCGCAGGCCGCTGATCCGGATCCAGTCTTCGCGCTGCGCGACTTCCAGTCGGGCGAAACCGCACTGCGCGTAGCGTTCCAGGAGGTCGTCCCGCTGGCCGGCGAGGACGCCGGATAACGCGAATGGAGCGCCGGCCCGCAGCAAGCGGGCAAACGCCGGTGCGAGTTCGTGCAGCGGCTGGCTGAGGATGTTGGCGACCAGCGCATCGCAATGGATGTCGCCGGGCAGATCACGCGGCGCGTACAACGACAGCCGTGGTGCCACGCCATTGCGTTGCGCGTTGTCGCGCGACGCGATCAATGCCTGCGGATCATTGTCCACACCGGTCGCGTGGGCGGCGCCGAGCTTCAGGGCGGCGATCGCCAACACGCCCGAGCCGCAACCGTAATCGATGATCGCCTTGCCGGACAGGTCGGAGCGGTCCAGCCATTCGAGGCACAGCGCGGTGGTCGGATGCGTGCCGGTGCCGAAGGCGAGACCCGGATCGAGCCGGACGACCACATCGTTTCCTTCGAAGGGTGGTTCGATATTCCACGGGTAGATCCACAGTCGCTGGCCGAAGCGCATCGGCCGGAAACGATCCATCCACACGCGCTCCCAGTCCTGGTTGGCGACTTCGCGCAAGCTGATCGCATGCGGCGACAGCTCCGGCAACGCTCGATGCAATGCATCCAACAGCGCGCCGTGATCGGTGCCTTCCTCGAACAGAGCGTTCAACACCAAGGCTTTCCACAATGGCGTCTCGCCCACACCGGGTTCGAAGATCGCGTGCTCGTCCGGCGTTTCCGCATCGGCATCCAGCAACGTGATCGACAGCGCGCCGAGCTCTTCCAGAGCGGCTTCGGCGCGTGGCTGCTGGTCGGCCGACAGGGTGAGCGACAGTTCCAGAAAAGGCAAACTCAATCCCCGGCCAGCGCATGCGCATTGCGATCGACGATCCATTCCTGCCGCCGCTGCAGCAGGCGCACGCCGCCGTAAAGGTAGTTCGCGCTGAACAACAGCGTCAGGGCGATCAGCAGCAGGTGCCAACGCTGCGCCAGCATCGCCTGCGGAAATGCGTGCACCAGCCACCAGGCAAACGCCTGGAACAACACCGCCGCCGGCATCATGAAGCCGATATTGACGCGCTGGTCGTGGATGATGTCGGCCAGCAGCGCGCGTTCCGGCGGGCTGTCGAAATCGCCGATCCGTTGGC
>DASXWZ010000298.1:0-5910 GCA_036503375.1 Rhodanobacteraceae bacterium
GGTCAATGTATTCCAGGCCGCGATCATCTGGAAATGCGCGGCCTGCGTCTGGGCCTGCAGTGATTCGACCGTGCGGCGGTTGAGGCCGAACACGTCCGGCGCGTAGGTCACGCTGACCTGCGGCGTGAACAGGTTGTAGAGGAACGCGTTGTTGCTCGGCACCGGCGCCAGCGCGGCCGGCGGCTGTTTGTAGCGGGTCGCGTTGAACTCGGCATTGACCTGCGGGAAATACGCACCGCGCTGGGCGAGGGCAGCCTCGTGCGCAGCGACCAGGGCAGCCTGCGCGGCGGCGAGATCGGGATTGTGCGCGAGCGCCGCTTCGATCAGCGCGTTCAACTGCTTCGAGTGGAACAGCGTCCACCAGTCGCCGGCGATATCGGCCCCGACGTCGAACCGTTGCGCGTTGCCACCGGCCACGTCCGCACCCATCGTCACAGAGAGCGGCTCGGCAATGTAGCGATCGGTTTTCGGCGGAGCGGGTTTCCGGAAATCCGGACCCACCGCGCAACCCGCAAGCGCGATGGCGCACGCGCCGGCAAGAACCGGCGCACGGATGCACATCGCAATGGCTCGCGCCCAGGTTTTCCGCTCTTGCACGCCGCCAGCCTTCCGCGCCGGATTTGCCAGCACGGAACGATATAATGTTTCAATCGCCGGCGGAAGGCCTGCCGGAAGTCACGGCTCTACGGGCCTTTGAAGATTCCAGAAAGCAGACTGTCGTGGATCTGCCCTTGCGGTCGGCCGTCCAAGAGCGACAAGCCAGGTGGACAGCTACGTCTTGCGTGAAGCTAAGGTTTGCCGAGGAGTTCGACCAGCCGGGATTCGCATGGTGAGAGATCGTAACCTCGACGCTGCGAGACCACGAACGTGAGCGGAGGGATGTGCCAAGCGCGACGTTCGAGTTCGACGAGTTCGCCGCTCGCCAGATCCCCGGCGACGAGGTGCCGCGGCAGGTGTCCCCAACCCAGACCGGCCTTGAGCAGATCGCGCTTGGCGCCGAGATCATTGACCAGCCACTGGCGCTTGCCCGCAACGCCCTGTTGGACTTTTTCCGCTCCTGGTTGGTTGTCCGTCACGACGATCTGGACATGTCGGCCGAATTCGTCCATGGGGATGGGTCTCGGTCTCGAAGCCAGCGGATGGAATGGCGCACATGCCGTCACCATCTCCGCCTCGCACAGCCAGTGGCGTTCCATGGCGTCCGGGTTCACTTCCGGCACGCTCTCGATCGTGACGGCCAAGGCGCACACCCTTTCGAGCACCAGGCTCTCACCGGCCTGCATGGTCGTGATTCGTAGATTGATCGCTGCGGTGCGGAACTCTGCTTGCAGCGTCCGCAGACAATCGATCAGGTGGGCGCGCGGGAAGTAGGCATCGATCGCAACGGAAACCTGTGGCACCCCGGCTTTGGCGATCGCGCCGGCGCGGTTCTTCATTTCTTCGGTGCGTGAGATCACAGCGCGTGCGTCCGGCAAAAGGCTGCGCCCCGCTGCGGTGAGCTGCGCCTTGCGCGTGTTGCGCTCGAACAATTCGACATCGAACGCGCTTTCCAGCGCCTTGATCGCGTGGCTGATGGCCGACTGCGCGCGTCTGAGCTTCCGCGCTGCACCCGAGAAGCTTCCCTGATCGCATATCGCAACGAACGCACGCAATTGGTTGATGGTGACGTTGTCGAGCATGAGCATCCAGAAAATAGATCGTATTAAGCGATGTTTCGTCAATTGTGTTGATGCGTCAAGCGGCCCAGATTGGTTGGGCAACGGGCCCGAACGGGTCACACCCCTCCCATCTCCGTACTGAAAAGGAGAATTTCCATGAGCTACGCAATCATCGGTTTCGGCGCTGTGGGCCAAGCCCTCGCTCGCGCCTTCGCCCGCAAGAACATCGAAGTCGCGGTCGCCAGTCGGCGGCCGCCCGAAGCCCTCGCACCGCAGGCGCAGGCGATCGGGTCGACGGTCATTCCCAAGACACTGCGGGAAGCCATCAAGGCGGACATCATTTTTCTGGCCGTTCCATTCGAGGAGCATCGCGAAGTCGCCAAAAACCTGGCGAGCTGGCAGGGCAAGACGATCATCGATGCGATGAACGGATTCGGCGTCTCCTCTGCCGTCGTCGCCAAAGCCTTCCCGGGTGCCCGGTTGGTGAAGGGCTTCAATCATCTGCTCGCCCGCACCCTGGCCGCCGATCCGCATGTCGCGCGCGCCCGGCGGGTCGTGTTTCTATCGAGCGACGACCAAGGTGCCGCAGCGCCGGTGGCGGCGCTCGCCGAACAACTCGGTTTCGCGCCAATCAATCTCGGGAACCTCGAAGAGGGTGGCACGCTGGTGCAGGCGCGCGAGGACAAGAGCTGGGGACCCTTGATTTTCCAGGACCTGTTCAAGCAGGAGTCGTGAGTGATGAACAGACTGAATGGAAAGACCGCCGTGATCACCGGCGGCGCCACCGGCATCGGCCGCGCAGCGGCAAAGCGTTTCATCGAGGAGGGCGCCTTCGTCTTCATCTTCGGTCGCCGGCAGGAAGCGCTCGATGCTGCCGTGGCCGATCTCGGGCCCAATGCCGCCCGGTGCAGGGCTCGGTCTCCGACCTGGCCGACCTCGACCGACTCTATGCGGCCGTGAAGACGGAGCGCGGAACCCTCGACATCGTCTTCGCCAACGCCGGGGCGGGAAGCCAGCTTGCACTCGGCAAGATCACCGCCGAGCACATCGACGAAATCTTCGACACCAACGTAAAGGGAACGATCTTCACGGTGCAGAAGGCGTTGCCGCTGATGGGCGAGGGCGGTTCGATCATCCTGACCGGATCGAGCGCCGGCACCACGGGTGCCCCGGCATTCAGCGCCTACAGCGCGAGCAAGGCGGCAGTGCGCAACCTCGCGCGGACCTGGGCGGAGGACCTGAAGGGCACCGGCATCCGGGTGAACGTGCTGTCGCCCGGGGCAACGGCGACCGAACTGGCGAAAGAATCTCTGGGCGAGGAGGGCCAGAAGGCCTACGGTGCGATGACTCCGCTCCAGCGCATGGCCGATCCGGCGGAGATCGGAGGGGTGGCCGCCTTTCTCGCGTCGCAGGACAGCAGCTTCATGACCGCCAGCGAGGTCGCCGTCGACGGCGGCCTGGCGCAACTCTGACGCGCTACGGCCGGCCGGTCACGCCATTCGACATTCGGATTTCAAAGCCGCCCGCGTTGCCTGCGGGCGGGGTCCGGTCTCTCGTTCCGAGAGTCAATGCAGTTGACGAGTCGTCGCATCGACGCGTGCGTCCATCTGTCAACCAATATCGCGACAACGCCGACCGGGTATGGTCGATCATTGCTCAATCGCTGCTTCTGTTGCCCAACTGCTGAAAAGACGGATTTGCCGTCCGGCCACAACTCGCGGCGCACTCACCACGTACGGAATAACCGGACCAAACCGACGTCACGAGCCGGCTCTGAGCGCTTCAGGATTTTACCGAGATCGTTAGGGACAACTTGCGCCATCGAAATGGCGGAGCGGACGGGACTCGAACCCGCGACCTCCGGCGTGACAGGCCAGCATTCTAACCAGCTGAACTACCGCTCCGTTGTCGACAAAACGATTTCGGTGAAACGCAATTGTGCAACATTCCAGCGCGGCGCGACAGATGCACGACACTCACTCCGCAACCGCAAAGTGGCGTCCCCACGGGGATTCGAACCCCGGTCGCCACCGTGAAAGGGTGGTGTCCTAGGCCTCTAGACGATGGGGACAGCGGGGAGTGGTGGAGCCAGCCGGGATCGAACCGGCGACCTCTACAATGCCATTGTAGCGCTCTCCCAGCTGAGCTATGGCCCCACGCTGGAACCGGAAAGAATATTGGCGTCGCGAAAGAGCGTCAAGGGATGCATCTGCGTTCTTTCGTTTGCACGGCCGGTTCGCAATGGGATCTGTAGTGATCACGTGCGCCACGACGAGCGCCGCGCAGGCTTGTTAGTCTTGCGTCATGCATGGCCTCGGTTTCATCCGCGATCTCGCTTTCGTCATGCTCGGTGCAGGCGTGATCACGGTGTTGTTCCATCGGTTGCGCCTGCCGGTGCTGCTGGGCTACATCCTCGCCGGCGTGCTGATCGGTCCGCACACGCCGTGGAAGCTGCTGACGGACCAGCGGACCATGCGCGACATCGCCGATCTGGGCGTGTTGCTGCTGATGTTCACGCTCGGCCTGGATTTTTCGCTGCGCAAATTGCGCGCGCTGGGTGCGCGCGTGTTTCTGGCGGCGGTGGCGGAAGTGGCGTTGATGCTGTGGCTGGGCATCGAAGCCGGACGCCTGGCGGGCTGGTCCCCGCGCGATGCGCTGTTCCTCGGCGGTGTGGTCTGCCTGTCGTCGACGATGATCGCGTTGCGCAATCTCGACGATCGCGGCCTGAGGAAGGAGTCCTTCGTGCCGATGCTGGTCGGGCTGCTGATTTCGGAAGAAGTGCTGACGGTGCTGCTGTTGACGGTGTTGAGCGTGGTCGCGGCCGGTGGCGAAGTCGCGCCCGATGCGGCGCTCGTCGTGCTCGGTCGCATGGCGATCTTCGTGGTTGCGGCATTGATCGCGGGGTTGCTGCTGCTGCCGCGACTGCTGGATGCGATCGCGGCGTTCGGTCGCGAGGAGATGCTGTTGATTGCGGCGCTCGGCATCTGTTTCGGCGCGAGCCTGCTGGCCGAGTCGGCCGGTTTCAGCATCGCGCTCGGCGCGTTCCTGGCCGGCGTGGTCGCAGCCGAAGCGCATTGCGCGCCGCGCATCGTGCGGCAGGTGGCACCGGTGCGCGACATGTTCGCGGCGATCTTTTTCGTGGCGATCGGCCTGCTCCTGAATCCCGGCGCGCTCTGGGCGATGGCGCTGCCGGCGCTGGGGCTGGCCCTGCTGGTGATTGTCGGCAAGACCTTCGCGTGCGGCGCCGGCGTGTTTCTGTTCGGCGGCGCCAACGCAAGTGCTTCGCTGCGCATCGGCTTGTCGATGGCGCAGATCGGCGAGTTTTCATTCGTGATCGCCAGCCTCGGCATCCTCGGCGGTGGCGTGGATCCGTCGCTGTATCCGCTGGCGGTGGGCACGTCGATCGTCTGCATGGCGCTGATGCCGCTGCTGACGGGCAAGTCGCGATCGATCGGGCAGGGCCTGCACGCGGTCGCGCCGCGCTCATTGCTGACGCTGACATCCGGTTACAGCGAGTGGCTCGCGCAACTGCGGCCCGGCGGCGACAACCTGGTGATCGCGCGCATGCTGCGGCGGTTCCTCTGGCACATCGGCGTCAACGTGTTGCTGGTGTGCGCGGTGTTCGCCGGCGGCGCCTGGTTGCAGAACGCGATCCCGCGCTATTGGCCGCAACTGGCATTGACCGAAAACGCGCGGCGCTCGGCGATCTGGGCCATCGCCTTGTTTCTTTCGCTGCCGATGCTGATCGCGATCTATCGCAAGGCCGATGCGCTGGGCATGCTGCTCGCGGAACTCGGCATCCGTGAAAGCTTGCACGGCGAACGCACGGGCGCGCTGCGGCGCGTGTTGGCGAAACTGGTGCCGCTGGCGGCGCTGCTGGGGCTCGCGCTGCTGGTGAACGTCCTTGGCGCCGCGATCCTGCCGCCGCGCGGCGTGCTGATCGCGTTGCTGGTGATCGGTGCGGCCACCGCGTGGTTCCTGTGGAACGCGCTGGTGCGCGTGCACGCGCGCATGCAGGCGGCGCTGCGCGATCTGGTGGACAAGCCGGACGAAGCAAAATAGGCCCCTGCGCGACCTGCGCAAGATAAAGTTCGCGGACTGTCCGCTCGCGAACGAATCACCCATCGGGAGACCTTGCTGATAGGCGGAGTCTGCGTTCCTGCGCAGTTGCGGAGCCGGCACTTGAAACCATCGGGGAAGAGGTCCAGTGTGGTGACTCGCGTCGCGGGTCATGCCGGTCGTTGCCCGCATT
>DASXWZ010000299.1:0-2665 GCA_036503375.1 Rhodanobacteraceae bacterium
CCCGCGGTTCCGTTCATCCAGAGCGCCGAGATAGACGGCAACTACATCCGCCTGACCGTGCCTTACCGCCCCGACCGGGATGCCGCAGCCATGCAGCGAAATTGCGCCGCGTCGGCGACGATCGCCGCGCCCGAGGAACGCGCCGCCGCGATGCTGCGCTGCCTCGCGGGCTTGCATCCGGTGATGCTGGACGGCGATTCGCTCGCGAACCTGAGATACGACGCCGGCAGCGACGCGCGTTCCGAACGACCGTCGCTGGTGGCGATGATCGATGTCCGCGCGCTGGAACCGGGGCGGCACGAACTCGCGATCGCGCGCGCGCCGGCCGGGTCGGACGACGAGCCGGCGCCGTCGGATCCGGTGATCATTCCGTTCTGGCGCTGAGCCTGCAACGGCTTCGGATCCATGCGACGCGTACCGTGACCGCGACATCCCGCAAGATCGTGCACGTGGACATGGATGCGTTCTACGCGTCCGTCGAACAGCGCGATGATCCGTCCTTGCGCGGCAGGCCCGTGGTGGTCGCATGGAAAGGCGCGCGCTCGGTGGTGTGCGCGGCGAGCTATGAGGCGCGCAAGTTCGGGGTGCGCTCGGCCATGCCCGCATTGCGCGCCGAGCGGCTGTGCCCGCATGCGGTGTTCGTGCCGCCGGATTTCACCCGCTACAAGGCCGTGTCGCGCCAGGTGCGCGAGATCTTCGCGCGCCACACCGACCTGATCGAACCGTTGTCGCTGGACGAGGCGTATCTCGACGTGACGATCAACAAATCCGGCTTGCCTTCCGCGACCGCTGTAGCCGAAGCAATCCGCAGCGAGATCCGCGCCGAAACGCAGCTCACCGCCTCGGCCGGCGTCGCGCCCAACAAGTTTCTCGCAAAGATCGCGTCGGATTTCCGCAAGCCGGACGGGCTGTTCGTGGTACGGCCGCACGAGGCGGTGGATTTTCTTGCGCCGCTGCCGGTCGAGCGGCTGCCGGGCGTCGGCAAGGTGATGCACGGCAAACTCACTGAATTGAACATCGCGACGATCGCCGATCTGCGCGCCTTCGATGCCCTGCAGCTCGAGCGTCGCTTCGGCCGCTATGGAAAACGCCTGCACGAACTTTCGCTCGGAATCGACGAGCGCCCGGTGACCCCGCACCAGCCGACGCTGCAGATCTCCTGCGAGGACACGCTGGAACGCGATCTCGCGCTGGACGAACTCGCGCCGCACATCGAAAGGCTGGCCGAAAAAACCTGGGCCGCGCACCGACGCGAAGAGAGCGAACGGCGGCGGGTCGCACGCAGCATCGTGCTGAAACTGAAGACCGCCGAATTCCGCATCCTGACGCGCACGCTCACGCCGTCCGAACGGCCGGCCTCCGCGCACCAACTCGCCGAAATCGCCTGCGCTTTGCGCGCACGCGTCGCCCTGCCGCAACGCACGCGCTATCGCCTCGTGGGCGTGGGGCTGTCCGGTTTCGTCGACATCGACAGCCTCGATGCGCAGCCGGAATTGTTCCGCGAGTTCGCGCGCTGAGCCGCCTTACAACACTTCGGCGAGATCTTTCCCGATCTTTTCCGGCGTATCGGTCGGCGCATAACGGCGCACCACCTTGCCCTCGCGATCGACCAGGAACTTGGTGAAGTTCCACTTGATCGCTTCGGAACCGAGCACCCCCGGCGCCTCGTGCTTGAGGTATTTGTACAGCGGATGCGCATCCGCACCGTTGACTTCGATCTTCTCGAACAGGGGGAAGCTCACGCCGTATTCGAGCGAGCAGAAATTGCGGATTTCCTCCGCGTTTCCCGGCTCCTGGTGCCCGAACTGGTCGCAGGGGAAACCCAGCACCGTGAAGCCGCGGTCCTTGTTGGCGCGATACAGCTCTTCGAGTCCTTCGTACTGCGGGGTGAAGCCGCACTTGCTGGCGACGTTGACGATCAGCATCGCGTCGCCGCGCCACGCGTCCAGCTTGCGCGGTTGACCCTCCAGCGTGTTCGCTTCGAAATCGTAAATCGTGGTCATAGCCAAGTCCCGTACCTGCGCATGTAAAACCGCTTCACCACCTGCGTCAACACCCAATAGCAGACCAGCGTGGCGGCCAGCCAGGCGAAATACGGCAGCGGCGGCGGCGCCATGCCGAGTTTTTCACCCAGCACGGTGAACGGGATCAGCACGCCCACGGCCATGATCGCCAGCGTCATCGCGACCACCGGCGCGGCGGCGATGCTCTGCACGAACGGAATCCTCCGCGTGCGGATCAGGTGCACGATCAGCGTCTGCGAGAGCAGGCCCTCGATGAACCAGCCGGTCTGGAAGAGCGACTGGTGCGCGGGGGAATTCGCCTTGAACACCCACCACATCAGCGCAAACGTCGTCAGGTCGAAAATCGAACTCACCGGTCCGATCCGCACCATGAAGCGGCCGATGTCGCCGGCATCCCACTTGCGCGGGGTGCGCAGGTATTCCTCGTCCATGCGGTCGAACGGGATCGAAAGCTGGGAGATGTCGTAGAGCAGGTTCTGCACCAGGATCTGCAACGGCAGCATCGGCAGGAACGGCAGGAACGCGCTGGCGATCAGCACGCTGAACACGTTGCCGAAATTGGAGCTGGCCGTCATCTTGATGTACTTCATGATGTTGCCGAAGGTGATGCGGCCTTCCAGCACGCCCTCCTCCAGCACCAT
>DASXWZ010000300.1:0-9489 GCA_036503375.1 Rhodanobacteraceae bacterium
CTGCGCGGCCAGCGTCTTGTTGGGCGCCAGCACCAAGGTCGGTTTCTGCACCGCCTGCACCACGTTGGCGATGGTGAAGGTCTTGCCCGAGCCGGTGACCCCCAGCAGCGTCTGCGCCGCCAGGCCCGAATCGAAGCCTTCGATCAGCTTGGCGATAGCCTGCGGCTGGTCGCCTGCGGGCCGGTAAGGCGCTACGAGCTGGAAGCGGTCCTCGCCACGGTGAATGCGTTCGTCCATCCCGCAATTATAAGTGGCCGCCACCGACATCCGGATGTTTTCGCGCCGCGCGCTCCGACTTCCGGTATTCGGAGTAAGCTTCGCCGGCCATTCAGGGGCTGCTCGCCATGACGACGTTGCCTGCTGCCGCGGATCCCATGCAGGGCTTCGACGAAGACGCTTGGGACGATCTCCTCAACTACATCGAGGAGCATCGGGTGATTCCGATCATCGGCCCCGATCTGTTGCGCGTGCAGACCGACAGCGGATTGCGCCCGCTGTACGTGTGGCTCGCCGAGAAGCTGGCGGCGCGCTTGTCGGTGGACACGGCCGAACTGCCGCAGCCGCTGACGCTCAACGACGTGATGTGTTCCTGGCTCGGCCAGCGCGGACGTCGCGAGGAAGCCTACACGCGGCTGCGCTCGATCATGCGCGAAGTGCAATTCGAACCGCCGCAGGCCTTGCGGCAACTGGCACAGATCACCGATTTCGACCTGTTCGTCACCACCACTTTTGATCCGCTGCTGGAAAACGCGGTCAACCTCGAACGCTACGGCGGCCAGCCTTCCACCGAAGTAATCGCCTACTCGCCCAACCGCGTCGCCGACCTGCCGGCCGAACGCGCCGAACTGCGGCGCAGCGTGGTTTATCACCTGCTCGGAAGGTTGTCCGCGTCCCCGACATACGTCCTCTCCGACGAGGACATGCTGGAGTTCATCTGCGCGTTGCAATCCGAACACCTGACTCCTGAAAAACTTTTCCACGAACTGGAACACAACCACCTGCTGCTGATCGGCAGCGACTTTTCCAACTGGCTGGCACGGCTGTTCCTGCGCATGGCCAAGCGCAAGCGCCTGTCCGATCCGCGCGACGTCACCGAGGTATTCGCCGACGACCACACCTCCAAGGACGAACGACTGGTCGCTTTCCTGCAGCAGGTCAGTGTGCGCACGCGCGTGTACGGGGGAGCGGAATCCTTCGTCGCAGAACTGCACCAGCGCTGGAGCGCTCGCCAGCGCCCGGCGCAGTCGACGTCCGCATCCGGTGCGCCGCAACGTTTCCTGCCGCCGGCGCGCGAGATGCCGGAAAACGCGATCTTCATCAGTTATGCGCGCGAAGATCTCCCTTCCGTGCAGCGGCTGAAAGCCGGCATGGACGCAGCCGGGCTCACCACCTGGTTCGATCTGGATCGGCTCGAAGGCGGCGACGATTACGACCGCAAGATCCACGCGAACATCGCGCGTTGCAGCTTCTTCGTGCCGGTGATTTCCGCGACGACGCAGCGGCGGCACGAAGCTTACTTCCGCCGTGAATGGAGTTACGCGGTGGATCGCGCGCGCAATATCGCCGACGGCGCGGTATTCATCCTGCCGGTGTGCATCGACGACACGCCCGAAGCCACGGCGCTGGTACCGGAGCACTTCAAGGCGGTGCACATGACGCGCCTGCCGGGCGGCGAATCCACGCCGGAGTTCCTGCGTCGCCTGCACGAGTTGTCGGGCGGGGGGCGCGCGTGAACGACATCAACCACGTCGATACGGTCACGCTCGATCCGGAAAATCCGTGGCTCGGGTTGTTTTCCTACTCCGAGGAAACCCGCGCGTACTTCCACGGCCGCGACGAGGAAGCGGCGGAACTCGCGCGGCGCGTGCAGCGCAAATTGCTGACGGTGTTGTTCGGACAGTCCGGACTCGGAAAGACTTCGCTGTTGCGCGCCGGACTGGTGCCGCGGCTGCGCGGTGCGGATTTCTGCCCGGTCTATGTGCGCATCGACTACGCGCCCGAATCGCCCGCCCCTTCCGAGCAGATCAAGCAGGCGATCTTCCGCGCCACCGCGGAAGCCGGCCACTGGACGCGGCCCGGCAGTTCGATCGAAGGCGAGTCGCTGTGGGAATTCCTGCACCACCGCGGCGACCTGCTGCGCGACGCGGACGGCCGCACGCTGATGCCGCTGCTGATCTTCGATCAGTTCGAGGAAATCTTCACACTCGGTCAGGCGGACGACGCCGGTCGTCTGCGCGCGAAGCAATTCCTGGAGGATCTTGCGGATCTGGTCGAAAACCGTCCGCCCGCGGCGCTGGAAAAGCGCCTGGACGAAGACGACGAAGCCGCCGGGCAATTCGATTTCGCGCGCGCCGATTACCGCGTGCTGATCGCCCTGCGCGAGGATTACCTCGCGCACCTGGAAGGCGTGAAGGACATCATGCCGTCGATCACCCAGAACCGCATGCGGCTGGCACGCATGAACGGCGCGCAGGCATTGAGCGCGGTGGTGAAACCGGGCGGGAAACTGGTTTCGCAGGAAGTCGCGGAAGCCATCGTGCGGTTCGTCGCCGGCGGTTCGGAACTGGTCAACGCGGAAATCGAACCGTCTTTGCTGAGCCTGGTCTGCCGCGAACTCAACGTGGCGCGGCAGGCACAAGGCCGCAGGGAAATTTCCGCCGACCTGCTGGCCGGTTCGCGCGACACGATCCTTTCCGAGTTCTACGAGCGTGCGCTGGCGGACCAGCCGGCCGGAGTGCGACGCGTAGTCGAAGACGAATTGCTGACCGAATCGGGTTATCGCGAAAGCCTCGCCGAGGAACGGGTGCGCAAGGCGCTGGCCGCGGCGGGCGCGTCGCCGGATGCGCTGGCAACCTTGGTGAACCGGAGGCTGCTGCGGATCGAAGAGCGGCTCGACATGCGCCGCGTGGAGCTGACCCACGATGTGTTGTGCAGCGTGGTAGTCGCCAGCCGCAACCAGCGCCACGCGCGCGAAGCGCAGGAAGAAGCCGAGCGCCAGCTCGCCGCGCAGCGCGAGCGCGAAACGGCAACGCATCGCGCGCTGATGCGCGCACGCACGATCGCGGGCGTATGCGCGGTGCTGATGCTGCTGGCGATCGCCGGCGCGATCTTCGGTGTCGTCAACATGCGGCGCGCGCGCGTGGCCCAGGCCGAAGCACAGCACTCGCGCAGCGACGCCGAGAAGCTGGTGAGCTTCCTGATCGAGGACTTCTATTCGGAATTGCAACCCACCGGGCGCCTGGAGACGCTCGGCAAGCTCGCGCACATGACGGTCGGCTACTACGACAGCCTGCCATCGGAAATGGTCACAAGGCAGACCCAGGCCTACCGCGCGATGGCGCTGTTGCGGGAAGGCCAGGCCCTTTTCGGCAGCGGTGACACGAAGGCCGCCTATGCGCATTTCGATGAAGGCGAATCGATCTTCGCGAAATTGCGGGCCGTCGGCGACCACGGCGAAGCCACGACCTACGGTCTTGCGCTCGCCTTGTACTACCAAGGACAAGGCGTCGTGGCCGGCGGCGGCAGCGCGCGCGGAACCGCAAAGCAGTTGAAAGATGCGGCGAACCTGCTGCGGCCCCTGGTGTACGCACCCAATGCCAGTCGTCGCGTGCGCCAGCTCTACGCGCAGGATCTGGACTATCTCAGCCATGCGGTGCCGCCCGCCCAGGGCGTCTCGCTGTGTGACGAGGGCCGGAAGGTGCTGGTCGGCCTGGGCGCGCTGGACCTGTCCGATCTGGATGCCGCTTCGGAATATGCCGACACCGCGGATTCGGAAGCGCGCGAGCTGGTCACGCTCGGCCGCAACGACAAGGCACAGCAGCTCGAACAACAGGTCTACGATCTCGCCGAAAATATCATCGCGCGCCGTCCCGGCGACCTGCACGCGATGCAGGACCGCGCGTGGGCCGCGGGCTTGCTGAGCGATCTCGCGCGGTACCGGCACGACGATGTCGCGCGGGCCGAATTCGCGCACCGTGCCGAACAGGCAGGCGGAGACGAAGTCCGCTTCAATTCGTCCGACCTCGGCGCGTGGTGGCGCTGGACCTTGGGATTTCAGTTCATCGCCGAAGGACAGTTCGACCGCGGCGAGATCGCGCAATCGATCGCGACCCGACAGCAGCTGCTGGCGCTCGAGCAGGACAAGCGTCTGCCCTCCAGCCTCGCCCGGTCCGTGTGGTATCAATGGATCGAGCTTGCGTGGGAGCAGGCCGAAATGGGCGACGCAGCCGCGGCTGCGCGATCATTCAAGGGATACAAGCGTGATGCCGATGAGTTCGCGGCGACGTTGGCGGCGGACGATCCTCGCCGCAAGATCCTCGCCGAGGGAGCGGCGGTGCTCGGGGCAACATTGCAACTCGCGCAAGGCAATGCACGCGCCGCCCTCGCCTCCGCCACGGCGGTGACGCAACGGATCGCATCGGTTGCCTCCTCCAGGGACGACGTCAGTTCGCGAGTGATGCAGGGCCGCGTGCTCTCGGCGGACTTGCGCACGGCCTCGCAAGCCGCTGTCGAGCTCGGGCGTTACGCACAAGCCGAGGCGCTGGCGCGTCGCTGGCTCACCATTCCGCCCGACCTCAACAACAGCGCGGCGGATTCGCAGAATGCGAAATCCGAAATGCAAGCCATGCTCGCCCATGCGATCGCCGGGCAACACCGGCTGGACGAAGCACGCACGACCCTGCAACCGGCATTGGACTGGTATCGCAGGCAATCGGCGGCCGGCGCGTACGAGACCCGGTTCCGCAGCGATTTCGCTTATGCGTTGTACGTGGACGCCATCGCGCAGCCGGCCGATCCCGCCGGCCGCAAGCAGCGCGATGCGGACCTGGATCAGGCTGCGACGCTGATCGCCGGAGCCTCGGCCGATGCGCAGAAGATGGCGGACATGAAATACATGGCCGGCCTGATCGCCGCCGCGCGCGCGACATCGCGCGGCTGAAGTTCGAGCCCGGCTTCGGCGAACGCATCGTTGCCTACATGCCGAGTAGGCAAACACCGACACGCATCGTCGAACCGCACCGCTGCCGCTGAAAACCTCATCGGCGCACGCTGTCGTCTTCGCCAGACGGAGACGACGTCATGCGCGCCCACCAACGCGGAATCACGCTGATCGAGATGATGATGACGGTCGCGATCGCGGGCACGCTGGTCGCAATGGGCCTGCCGGCACTGGGATCGATGCTGGCGCGTTCGCACCAGCAGTCCGCGGCGAGCGCGTTGCAGGCGAGCCTGATGCATGCGCGCGAACTGGCCATCACGCGCAGCGAACAGGTGGTCGTCTGTCCCACCCGGGACGGCACGAGCTGCACGAGCGACGATCTGTGGCAGGGAGGCTGGATGATCGGCGCGGACATGGATCACGATCGCGAACCGGACGCGCCGCTGGCAAGGTTCGATGCGATGCCGGCGAACATGCGCATCCTTTCCAGCCAGGGCCGGCCTCGCGTGGTTTTCCAGCCCGACGGCAGTGCCGGCGGCAGCAACGCGCAACTGACGGTCTGCCACACAGGCGATGTCAAGGAGGGCCGCGCGGTGATCGTCGCCAATTCCGGCCGCGTACGGGAAACCGACGCGCAACCGGACCGGTTGCAGGCTTGTCTGAATGGCGGCAAATGAGAGCTGCTTTCGGTCAGCAGCCAGGCGAGGCCCGATTGTCGTTCGCCCCTTCCACGGCCGCTTTGTACGTCAGCCTTTCCGGGCGAGGATGCGGATCACCACCGGATCCTCGTCGCCGAACACCGCGAGGCCTCTGGACTCCGCCTGTTCCAGGATGTTGAAACCGCAATCCTTCAACCTGTCCAGCAATTCGGCAAGCACGATGAAGCGGCGATAGTGCCCCGCAATGCGCTCGTCGGGGCTGAGCACGTCGCCCGCACGCGCCAATGGGTCGTTGATCGAGCGGCATTCGATGCAGAAAATCCCGCCCGGCGAAAGCAGATCATGCGCGGCGGCGATCGCGCGCGCTTCTTCCGTACGCGTCATCGCGTGCAACGAAAAGCGGCTGTACACCACCCCGAATTTACCGGTGACCCGTTCGGCGACATCCATAACGTCGCAACAGATGTATTCGATGCCGTGTTCGTTGCTCGCCAAGCCGGCATCGATCGCGGCCTGCGACTTGTCCAGCGCGGTAACCTCGAACCCGTTCGCGGCGAAAAACGCGGCGTCGCGGCCATTGCCGCAGCCGATCTCCAGCAGCCGCTGGCCCGCTTTCAGTTTGCGGATGCAATCCTGCGCGAACGGCGAAGGCGCGGTCACCGCCGCGTGCTTGCGATAGAAATTCGCCCAGTGGCTGTTCCGGCCGTAATCCGCACCCGTGCGCTCGACGCCTTCGCCGAAGGCCGAAACCACCCGGGCAGCGGCTGCTTCCGGGTCGATCGCACCGAAGTTGTCGATCACGAGGTCCGCATCCATGGGCTCGGTATAGCCACCCATTCCGGCGCCCTTCTTGTAGACGCCCTTGGTGCGGTCACGCGCCAGGCGTTCTTCGAGCGGTACGCGCAGATACACCTCCAGGCCATGCTCGATGTTCTGGTGGAACCAGCGGCGAGCCTCTTCGAACATGGCCACGGCCGAGATCACCACGATCGCGCCCTGCTTGGACAGGTGGCTGCACAGCCGGAAATACGTGCAGGCCAGCTCGATTCGCTCCTCGTTGGAGTATCCCCACTTGTGCGCGAAGATCGCGCGCAACTGGTCGCCATCCAGGAAGATCGCGTTGCGCCCGCCCTCCAGCAGCCGGCGCATCACGCTGCGTCCGACCGTCGTCTTGCCGGCGGCCGAGTAGCCGGTGATCCAGATGACGCCTCCGTTGCGCTCCGCCTGTGCCGTCATGCCGAGGGTTCCCCTGAATTGGACGGCGCGAGCAACGCGTCGATGCCGGAGAGTATCTCCGCGGCCCGTTGCGCGGAATTGCCGCGGAAATCCGCGAAGTACTTGTCGGCCAGCGGCGCGGCACGCGCTTCCTGTCCTCGCCAGTAATCTTCGTCCTCCAGCAGCGCCCCGATTTCACCGGCGCGGTCCGGCCCGAAGGCAGGATAGTGCTGAGCGAGTTCGAGATTGGAAGCATTGCGCACGGTGTACCAGTCGCGCGCGCCCGGCACTTCCAGCAGCACCATGCGCTTGCGCAGGTACACCGCGCCGAACGCGCTGCCGCCGTAGTCGCACAGCATCACGTCGGTGAGTTTCAGCAGCTTGTTCATGTCGCGTGCGGGCTGGTCGTCGAGCTGGAATCCGAGCGAGCGCAGCAACGCGATTTCGTCCGGACTCTTGCGGAACGACAGCGGATGCGGACGGACGATGAAATTGCAATGCTCGCGCAGCGGCGCCAGCGCCCGCGCGAAATGCGGAATCGAGCACGCGCCCTTGCCGAAGGTCGGCATCCACAACAGCGTCTTGCGCGCGGGATCGAGCGAGAACTCGCGCGCCTCGGCGGAGGTGTCGAGATCGGGCGCGTAGTAGCCGTCGTAACGCGGATAACCCATTTGGAAGGTGCGGCCACGGAAACGTTTGGCCAATTGCGCCGCGTCATTCGGCCCATGGCACAGGAACGCATCGTAGATTCCGTTCCAGGGCGCCAGGCTCCAGCCTTCGCCGACATCGGCGCCGTACATGAAGCGTATCTGGATGTCACCTATCTGCAACGGCCAGTACTGCTTCGGCGCGAAACCGTGGAAGTTGAATCGCTCCGGCCGGCCCAGCGCGGTGCAAACGCGGTTGATGCCACGCTTGACGGCGTGATCCATCGCGTACATCGCCTTGACGTGCAATCCCGCCGGCTGCGCGCTGTCGCCGCGCATTTTGTGATTGCTGACTACGTGCGAATAACGGATACCACCACGGACGGTTTCGTCCGCCCACACCATTTCATAGCCGGCTGTCCGCACGCGCGCCAGGAAATCCGCGACGCCCAGATCCTGTTTGCGACCGGCCGGCGGACGGAAGCGGCTGGTCAGCACCAGCACGAAGCGTGCACGATCCAGCCGCGACCACACGCTGGAATAGTGCGTCCAGAGCGTCGGTTCGTGCACGAGGAAAGCGATCTTGGCGCGAGTTTCGGCATTCACTTGGCGCAGTGCCCGGTCTGATGTCATTCCTGTTTACGATTATTCACGATTCGCGAGAGCCCGTCCGGGGCGACTTGCGGGCCGGTGCCTCGCGCAGTGGCACGCAACTTGTTTCATCTTCCCGGCCAACGCAGGGGTTGGCCAGCAAGGGGAAGAGCCATGAAACGCGCGCTGATCACCGTGGTGGCCTTGGGCCTCGCCATGGGTTCGTTCGGAGCGTGCCTGGCCGGCATGTTCTGACCGGCCGCACGGTTCACGCACACACGGCCCGATGCGGCCACCGTCCGACAGCCGCAGTGCGGTTGCCGCCGGGCTGGTGTGTGCACCAAACCGCAATATGTCGCGCAAGGTTGCGCGGCGTGCGGCTGTCTGCTGGAACGATCGCCTGTCCGAAGCAGGCAGGAGTGGCGCCCGAGCCCCGACTCGAACGGGGGACCCTCTGATTAACAGTCAGATGCTCTAACCGGCTGAGCTACTCGGGCGCGAACCGCAAATTATCGCTGCGCTGCAAGTACCTGTAAAGCAATCGGTCGCGCCATCAGGCTTTCGCCGTTTCTCTGGTTCCCGCGACTCGATAGCACGGCACGTATTCCCTTCCGGGCAGTTTCATGCGGTGCTGGGCGACGAAGCCGCGCAGCAGCGCGTCCAGCGCGCGCATGATCTCCGGATCCCCATCGATCACGAACGGACCATGCTTGTCGATCTGGTGCAGGCCTTCTTCCTTGACGTTGCCCGCGACGATGCCTGAAAACGCGCGGCGCAGGTCGGCAGCCAGCAGATGCGGATCGCGGCCCTGGTGCAGGTTCAACGCCGCCATCGCCTCGTGGGTGGGCTTGAACGGCAACTGGAAGTCGTACGGAATCTTCAGCGCCCAGTTGAAGAAGAATGCGTCGTGCTGCTCGATGCGGTGTTTGCGCACGCGCTCGACGCCGTCGCGCAGCTCGTGCGCCACTTCGACCGGGTCGTCGATGATGATCCGGTATCGATGCGAGACAGCATCGCCGAGTGTCAGCCGCAGGAACTTGTCGATCTGCTCGAAATAAGGCGCGGCCACCGCGGGGCCGGTGAACACCAGCGGAAACGGCAGGTGCGCGTTTTCCGGATGCAGCAGGATGCCGAGCAGGTAGAGGATTTCCTCGGCGGTGCCGACGCCGCCCGGAAACACGATGAAGCCATGGCCGATACGCACGAAAGCTTCCAGCCGCTTCTCGATATCCGGCAGGATCACCAGGTTGTTGACGATCGGATTGGGCGATTCGGCCGCGATGATGCCCGGCTCGGTCAGGCCGATGTAGCGGTTCCTGTAGTGCCGCTGCTTGGCGTGCGCGATGGTGGCGCCCTTCATCGGACCCTTCATCGCGCCGGGGCCGCAACCGGTGCAGATATCCATGCCGCGCAGGCCGAGCTGGTAGCCGACGCTCTT
>DASXWZ010000301.1:0-7357 GCA_036503375.1 Rhodanobacteraceae bacterium
TACGAGCAATGGCATCGGCTTATCCTCCATTACGGCGAACCGATGGCGGATTTGCGCAGACCGATCCTCTTTCCATGTGGCGCCGGTACTGGTCAGGCACGGGGAATACGGCACTTGAGTGACGGTCGACTGGCGCGATGCATCCTCGCGATCCTGTCGTTGGCGATGGTCGCAAGCGCAGGCTGCAGCCCGGAGGGTGCACGGCCATTGACCGTGGTGGACTGGGGTGGATCCTCGCAGGACGCGCAACGTCGGGCTTACTGGATTCCGTTTTCAAAAGCGACCGGCATACCGCTGCGTGAGGCCAGTTGGCACGGCGGCGTCGGGGTAATCCGCGCCAGGATCAAAAGCGGCGACGACAGTTGGGACGTCGTTTCCGTCGAAACCGAGGACTTGATCCTGGGCTGCCAGGAAGGACTCTACGAACCGATGGATTGGGCAAGGCTGGGCGGACGCGATGCCTTCATCGACTCCGCCGTCAGCGATTGCGGCGTCGGCTCCGAAGAATGGACTTATCTGATCAGCTACGACGCGGACCGCTTTTCGCGCGGCGGCCCGCAAACGTGGGCGGATTTCTGGGATGTCGGACGTTTCCCCGGCAAACGCGGCATGCGCAAGACGCCGAAGTACACGCTCGAGTTCGCGCTGCTCGCCGACGGCGTTCCTCCGGATCGAGTGTATCCGCTATTGCGCACGCGCGCCGGCGTCGATCGTGCCTTCCGCAAACTCAACCAGCTCAAGCCCTGGATCGTCTGGTGGACCTCGATCACGCAAGTACCCGGGCTGTTGACCACGGGCAAGGTCGCGATGTCGGTGACCAGTCCGGGGAGGATGGTAATCGTCAACCGCACCCAGAACCGCCATTTCCGGCTCTCCTGGCACGACAACATTTACGCGGTCGACTACTGGGTGGTGCTGAAGAACAGCCCGCGCAAACCCGAAGCGATGGAATTGATCCGGTACATGTCGCTGCCGCAAAGCCAGGAGCGCCTCGCGGTATTGATTCCCACGGGCGTCACCAACAAGGCCGCGGCGAACGCGTTGCCAGCACGACTTCGCCGCGATACGCCTTCGGATCCTGAAAACATGACGGATGCACTCGAACTCGACGGCGACTTCTGGGTCGAGTACGGCGACCAGCTCACCCAACGGTTCAACGCCTGGGTTGCACGTTGAACATTTCGCCTCTCAACGATGCGGCGTTCAGTGCCCATCACCAAGTGGCTGCATTCCCTTGGTCGCCACCGAGGCGTGTCTGACGTAGGTATCCAGGAAATTCCGGATCGCACGACAGGCGGTGATCTGATTCGACTTCTTGCGGAACCCATGGCCCTCGTCCGCGAATTCGATGTAGCGGACCGGCACACCATTGGCCTTGACCTTGGCGACGATGTCTTTGGACTCGTTGGGCAGCACACGCGGGTCGTTGGCGCCTTGCAGCACCAGCAGCGGCCGCACGATCGCAGCGGCGTGGAACAAGGGTGAAATCCTGCGCAGGTAATCGGCATCCTTCTGCGGATCACCCATTTCGCTGAACAGGTACGTCCGAAGATCCGTCCACCAGCTCGGCGTAGCGGCCAGCATCCGTGGCCAATTGCTGACTCCGTATTGATCCACCCCGGCGGCGAACGCCTGCGGGCGAAACGCCAGCGCGGCCAGCACCATGTAGCCGCCGTAGCTTCCTCCCTCGATGGCGACCTTGTCGCCATCCACGAAACCGCTGTCCACCAGCATCTTCTTGGCCGCAACGACGTCGTCGAGATCGGCATCGCCGTGGCGACGATCGTCGAGATGGAAGAACGTGCGGCCGTAACCGCTGCTGCCGCGGTTGTTGATCTCGAAAACGACATAACCGCCATTGACGAGATACTGGGTGAGCGGGTGATACCCGACACGGCTTTCGTCACCGGGCCCGCCGTGCACGTGGATCACGGCGGGCAGCTTGTCGCCCTTCTTCGCGTTCAGGGGAATGTAGAGAATTCCGGGCACATCCTTACCGTCATACGACTCGAAGTGGATGACCTTGCCCGCGACCAGATCGATCTTGGGGACGTCGGGCGCCTGTGCGCTCAACAGCAACTTGCGGCTGTTGCTTTTCAGATCGAGGAGGTAAACGTCGTCGGGAGTGGTGCCGTCTGTCACGGCCAACAGCGCCAGCGGCGACTTGTTGGCGAGCAGCATGCTCACGCTGGCGCTCGGCCACGGATCGCTGAAGGGGACAGGCTTGAAGGTTTTCGCATCGAGCAGATAGGGGCGATCGCGCGCATCCTCGTCGACCGTGGCGAGCAGATATCTGCCGTCTTTCGAGAAGGCGACATCCACCACGCTCCACTTCGGTTTGAAGACGACTTCCGTCTTGCCGGTCGCGAGGTCGCGCCGCAGGAGGTGCGTGAACTCGCCACCCTCGTCGCTCGCGTAATAGAGTTCATCGCTGTTGGGCGCAAACGCGGCTGGAGCGTGCAGGGTGAGCTCCGTGCCGACCGCCTTGCCGGGAGTGATGTCTACCATCTTCTGCTGCTTGCGATCGTAGACGTAGATGTGGATGTTGGCGTTGTCGATGATCCGGCTGAGCACGATGTAGCGCCGGTCCGGGCTCACCGCGGCGAACTCGTAGCCCTTGTCGTTCTTGAAGATCAGATGCTTCGAATAATCCTTCGTCGAAATCTCGTACAGATCGAAGAAATGCGGATCGCGTTGATTGGTGACGGCGTAGAAGGAATTCCCGTCCGGGGCCCAATCCGTGAAACGCGCCACGAACTTCTGACCCGGCGTGACGTCACGCACCTGGCCGTTCAATTCGCGCACATACAAATGCGCAAGTTCGTTGCCGCCCTGGTCGCTCGAATACAGGATGCGTTCGTCGTGCGGGAAATAGCCGATCGAGGCGATCGTTTCCCTGGTCGAATGCGTGATCTGCTGCGGCTTGCCCCCGTTCACCGGCACCACGTACAGATTGGCGATGCCGCTGCGCACGCTGGTGGTCACGATCTTGCTGTCGTCGGGCGAAAACGACATCGATCCGAAACTGTCGGCCGCCATCAATTGTTCGATTGAATGCTGCCTGGGCTTGGATACGGCCGCAGCGGGCAGTGCAAAGACCAGCAGGGCGGCGGCGAGCAAACCTGGGCGCAATGGGTTCAAGGCATGTCTCCTGCTGCAGGCGAATGCGGACCGGACAGACTCACAGATCCACGGTCACGCTCCACAGATACGTGCGACCGATCAGGTCGTAGGTGCCGTAGGCGTGCGAAAACAGTTCCGCAGGCGTGAGCTTGCGATCGAAGATGTTGTTGACCACGAATTGGGTGCGCAGGTGATCGTTGAAGCGCAGCGTCACCGAGCCGTTGTATTTCCAGTAACTGCCGACCAGGTTGTCGACATCGGGGATGTCGGCCGATGTCGAAAGCAGCTGGTTCTTGGCGGGTCCCGTGTAGAGCGCCTGGAGTTGCGTTTCGACCCGATCGTTGACGTAACCCAGATTGATCTGGCCCGACCATTTCGGTATGGCCACCGAGCCCGCGTCTTTTTCCACGGGCCCGCCGGGAATGGCCTGGAAGTCGTAGCGGTTGTTGTGCAGGATCTTCGCCTGTACCTCGATCCGCCCGGCGTTTTCGCGGTTCGGCATCCACCGCGCCAGATCGAGTCCGTACTCCGCACTGACGATCAACCCGGAGAACCGGATACCTCCGGTATTGATGAAACCGCTGTGATAACCGTTGGCGATGTCACCTGGAACACGTGAGGGATTTGGGCTGCCAGGGCCCGTTTCGCTGGGCGGCAAGCGTTGGAACGCGCTGCACGCCTCGGTATTCGGGTAGTCCGGACTGTCGTAGCAGGCGGCCAACAGCGTATTGATGTCCAGTGCCTGGATGGCATCGCGCAGGTCGATGTCGCTCCAGTCGGCGGCCAGACGCAAGTCGGGAATCGCGGGCGGTTGATAGACGATGCCGGCCGACCATGATTTCGCCTTTTCGTTCTTCAGGTCCGGATTGCCGGAGTTGGTGCCGATCGGCGAAAGCCCGAATGTCGTCGAATTGAAATCCGCTGGTGTGACACCGAAGGGTGCCAGCGCGGTAGTGCAGTTCCTGGCGCGTACGTCCGGATTGTCGCCTTCCTGATAGAAACGCGCGTCGCAGGGATCGTCGAGGCCCTCGCGCACGGAAGAAGCGCCGGAAAACAGTTCGGTGATGGCCGGTGCCCGGATCGAGCGCGTGTAGACACCGCGGAAAAGCAGCCCGTCCAGCACGCCGGGCAATCGCGGCGCAAAGCGCCCTCCCACGGACCATGTAGTTGCGCCGCCCGCAATGGAATTGTCGACATAGCGCGCCGCGGCATCCAGGCTGAAACTCTTGACGATCGCCAGATCCTGATCCTTCGAAATGATCGGCGCGGAAATCTCGCCATAGACTTCCCGGGTGTGGTACGCGCCGCTGGTCGGAACATACGGACTGGCGATGTCGAGTCCAACAAAGGTATTGCCACTTTGCAGCACGGCATCGGGACGGAACGCGCCGCTTTCCCGGCGATACTCGAAACCGATGTTGTAGTCGATCGGCTGGGTGGAAATTCGGAACGGCAGCGAGCTGTTGAGATTCGCGGTGAGATCGCGCTGGGTATTGATGCTGACCGCACGCGCGGGATCCAGCACGTATGCCGCGGCCGCATCGCTGAAGGCGTCGACGCCGAACAGGTCGAACGGCACGCAATCGCCACCGCTGCGACAAACGATGTTGCCGGAAGGATCTTCGACGGCATCGATCGCCTGCAGGAAGCGGTCGTTGTCGATGTATTTCTGGTCGGTGACGCCGCGACTGCGTCCGTAGTTGAGCGACATATCCCAGTTCGCCGATTGACCGAACAGCGTGAAGCGCCCCTTCAGGCCGGCGACGACGCGGTCGAGATCGGTTTCATTCTTGTCGAGGCCGCCGCGGTCGAGCAGATCGCTGAAATTGCGCGCCAGCAGGAAACTGTCGCCGACGCCATTGGCGACCAGTTCTGCACGCGCCTGCGGCGTGAGATAGGGGTTGTCGATCGAAACGGGGATGGCGGTGCCGGTGATGTAGGGGGATGCAAAGGCGGCAACCTCGCTGAGTTCCTCGCCTTTGGTATGGGCCCAGTCGGCTTCGACGAAAGCGGTGAGGTTCGGTGTGAAATCGTAGTGCGCGAGTCCGGTGAACAGTTTGCGCTCCACCGGCGTCAACAGGCTGAAATGGTTGGCCATCCGCACGCCGTCGCCGCCATCGCTGATGAGATAAGGACCCAGACCGTTGAGCGGGTCGCCGGTGATATATGGCACGAGTTGATTGGCGGCAAACTGCAACGGCGTGCCGGACGGATCCCGGATGAAGTCGAAGGTGTTCGGATTGACCGGCAAGCCGCCCTCGGACATGCCGCTGTACACCAGATCGTTGGTGACGAGGTTGGCCGATGGCGTGCCCAGCAGGTTGGGCAATTCGTAATGCAGCCCCGCGCGCGAGCCGAGCACGATGCCATCCTGCCTGTTGTATTGGATCGCGGCGGCCACATTGCCGCGGCCTTGCGCGAAATCCGTGCCGAAGACGGCGCTCACGGTGCGGCTGCGGGCGTCATCGCGATCGGAAATTCCGTACTGGCCGGTTATTTCCGCCCCCTGGTAGTGATCCTTGAGGATCACATTGACCGTGCCGGCGATGGCATCGGCGCCATAGATGGGCGCGCCTCCGATCGCCACGGTTTCCACGCGGTCGATCAAGCCGATCGGGATCAGATTGAGATCGACCTGCTGGCCCGGAGAAGCCGCGTTGCCGCTGTACGTCGCCGGGTTCGAAGAAACGAAACGGTGGGAATTGACCAGGGTCAAGGTCCGCTGCGAGCCCAGCCCGAAGAAATCGGCGAAGTTCTGCCCCGCATTGAACGTGCCCTGATCGGTGCCGACCTGATTGACGCCGCTGTTGACGAACCCCGGCGTGTCGTTGAGCGCCTGGATCACGTTGGTGTAGCCGCGACGACGGATCTGCTGATCGTCGGTGACGATCGCCGCCTCCAGCGTGTCGTAACCGGGTCTCGGGATGCGCGTGCCGGTGACGACGACCGCTTCCAGCGTCTGCGCCTGTGCGGTTGAACTTGCGGAGGTTGGACCCGCCTGGGTATTGGCTGGGGGTTGCGCAGGAGTTTGGGAGGACGGTCCGGGCGCTGCGCGCGTGACCGTCACGGTGTTCGCATCGGTTTGCGAAATGTGCAAACCCGTGCCCTGCAGCATGCGGCGCAGCGCCTCGACCGGCTCGAAGTCTCCGTTGACCGCATTCGTCCTCACCCCTTGCAGGTCGGCGTTGGGCGCAAGAACCTGCAGTCCGGACTGCCGTGCCAGCAATTGCACGGTCTTGACTGCATCACCCGCCGGAAGATCGAAGTGCTGGAGCGTGGCGGCAGATGCAACGCTCGCGCAGACTGCGAACGCAATCGCGACCGCAGGAAACCAGCTCTTCCAGCCTGAAGGACTTCCCCACCAACGGCTCATCGTCCCGGCCTCCCCAGCAAGCGAATGCGCCAACCTCGAAGTAAACGAGGTGCAACGAGCGGAAATCCGCCATCAGGGAAGCTCTGAACAAATCCATCCCGGATTTGTCAGAGCATGCCGAATTCGGTACACGCCCGAATTCGGCTCCGCAAATCAAGCACGTGAAGCTGGAGCGTGCTGGATTTGCGCGCGGCACGTCCCTCTGTGCCGCAAGGAAACTCTGCTAAATCAGAGTTTCCTTAGTGCGAGGGGGAATTTTCCTGGCGCGAAACGTGGAATACGCCGTCGCTCAGCGACACCTGGCCGTTGAAGGCGCGCGCTGCGGCGTTGGCGAAGCCGCGGGAATCGCCAACATGGAAGACACCCACGAATTCCGCGCGAGCGAGCGTGGGATCGTCTATCACCACCGGCACCTTGGAATAGCGGCTGACTTCATCGGCCGCTGGGCCAAGCGGGCGTCCTTCGAACACCAGCAACCCCTTGCGCCAGGCGAGCTGCCGGCTGACCTCGTTGGTGGTCAGTGCGACCTTGCGCGATCCGGCGGACGCGGCGACGAACTGTTCGTCGCGGCGGATGTACTGCTGTTTGTCGGCGCGGTCCCCGCGATCGTCCACTTTGACGATGCCGTGCGAAACCGTCACCGCGACATGGTTGCCGTCACGATCCACGGCAAAGGCCGTACCGATATCTGTCACGGAAACGTCGCCCGCCTCGACAACGAAGGGCCGCTCGGGATTGTGCACGACCTGGAAGAACGCGGCGCCACGGCGCAGCACGATCCTTCTCACGGCCTTGTCGTAGCGGACCTGGACCACCGAGTCGCTGTTGAGGGTCAAGGCGGAACCATCCGCCAACACCATC
>DASXWZ010000302.1:0-1924 GCA_036503375.1 Rhodanobacteraceae bacterium
GAGGCCCGAGTCCCGGAGTTTCCCGTGGGCATTAAGTGCGGCATCGTCGGCCTGCCCAACGTCGGCAAATCGACGCTTTTCAATGCGCTGACCAAGGCCGGAATCGCGGCGGCGAATTTTCCGTTCTGCACGATCGATCCGAACGTCGGCGTGGTGCCCGTGCCCGATCCGCGGCTCCAGCAGCTCGCGGACATCGCGCACCCGCAGAAGATCATCCCGACCGCGGTCGAGTTCGTGGACATCGCGGGCCTCGTTGCCGGCGCATCGAAGGGCGAGGGACTGGGCAACAAATTCCTGGCGCACATCCGCGAGGTGGATGCGATCGCGCACGTGGTGCGCTGCTTCGAGCACTCCGATATCGTGCACGTTGCCGGAAGGATCGATCCGATCGCCGACATCGAGACGATCGATACGGAACTGGCGCTGGCGGATCTGGAATCGGTGGACAAGGCGTTGGCCAGAGTCGAACGCGCGGCCACGGCGAATGACAAGGAAGCGATGGCGAAGAAGCCGGTGCTGCAGAAACTCGCGGCCGGCTTGAACGAAGGCAAGGCGGCGCGCGGACTCGGTTTGACGGCCGAAGAAAAAGCGCAGGTGCGCGACCTGTTCCTGCTCACCATGAAGCCGCTGATGTACATCGCCAACGTGCGCGAGGACGGCTTCACAGACAACCCGCATCTGGATGCGGTGCGCGCACGCGCGGAGATCGAAGGCGCGGAAGTCGTGCCGGTGTGCGCGGCCATCGAGGAAGAACTCAGCGCGCTGGACGACGTCGACCGCGACGTGTTCCTGCACGACATGGGCCTGGACGAGCCCGGCCTGAACCGAGTGATCCGCGCGGCCTACAAGCTGCTGGGATTGCAGACCTACTTCACCGCGGGCGAGAAGGAGGTGCGCGCGTGGACGGTGCCGCGCGGCGCCACTGCGCCACAAGCGGCGGGCGTGATCCATACCGATTTCGAGCGCGGCTTCATCCGCGCCGAAACGATTTCCTTCGACGACTACGTCAAGTACCGCGGCGAAGCCGGTGCGCGCGAGACGGGCCGGCTACGGCTCGAGGGCAAGGATTACGTCGTGAAGGAAGGCGACGTGCTGCACTTCCGGTTCAACGTGTGACCGTCAATCGCCCGCCTTGCAACTTGCTCCCAGCCACTTGCCGCTGAAGTCGCCCTCCATCGCGTAGTCGCCGCCCAGTTGCGGGTCGCTGCCTTCCATGTGCATGGTGCCGTTGTAGCTCTCGCCGCCATTGCCCAGCGTGGCGTCGAAGGTGCCGTGCGACTCGTGCGGTCCTTCATGGCAGGTCATCTCGCCGTGGAAGCTGTTCCCCGACCAGGTCGCATTGGTCGCGGTGCAATTGCCGCCGAATTGCGGATGTTCTTCTTTCGCCGCTTCTTCCGGCGTCAGGCAATGCTTGTAGGTATGCGGACCGCCGAACAGCTTCGAAGGATCCATGCCGTGTGCCTTCATCTGCGCCAACGCCTCGGGTGGAATCTGTGGTCCACCCTTTGTGAAGTGCAAGGTACTGGTGCCCTCCCACATGCCCGGTTTGCGGTGAGCCGCATTCGCGGCCAGTGGCAGGACGAGCATAGCGACAACGAGAACGCAGAAGGACGACTTGCGCATGACCGAAACTCCCATCGCCAGGATGGCAACATCCTAGTCGGATTTCGCGGAGCCGTGTACTGGCGGCGCTGCCCGGCAATCGTGTTCCGGCGCTGTTGGATCGGCGCGAAGTCCGCGTCGGCCGGCCTTTACTAGAGATGTTTTCGCATCCATCCCACCCAGCGCCGATACATGTCGGTGAGCTGCACGATGTCGTGGGGCACGTACGAGCTTTCCGGGTACGCGTAGAACTCCACCGGCACGCCGTTGTCGCGCAGCCCGTGATACCACTCCATTGCGTTCGCCAGCGGCACGTTCGAAT
>DASXWZ010000303.1:0-7103 GCA_036503375.1 Rhodanobacteraceae bacterium
CAAGGAATACCTGCCGCGCGCGGAAGCGCTGGTCGCGCAGGCCAACCGTTTCATGCGCGCCGCGATGGCGCTGGAGGCCGCGCGCGGGGACGCAACGGATCGCGCGCAGCCTGCGGAAGTGCTCGCGTTCGCCGATCGCTGCGCCGAGGCGCTGACCGAAGCTGCGCGTGCGCTGCGCGAAACCCGCGCTGTTTCAGGAACCTTCCATCTGCGCGACGCGCAACGTGCGCTGGCCATGACCTTGCGCAAGCCGGCAAACGACATTCCCGCTGCATTCGCGGCCGCACTGCTGGATGCCAGCGATCGCGTCGTCGACTCGATCGACAGCTTATTGCACGCGCTGGACGCGCGGGACGAATGACTCCGGATTCGGCCGGCTGCTTTCGCCTGCCGCGCTCCTATACTGTTCGGCACCGGGAGGCTCGCGCAGGAATCTGCTGCTGCAACAGGAGGGCGTCATGATCCGCAGACTCGTTGTCGCATTCACGTGCCTCGTCGTCGCCACCACCGCGTGCGCCGGTTCGCCGGAATTCATCGGCCTGGGCGACAGCATCGGCGAAGGGGTGCAATCGGCCGACGCGAATGCTTCGACCCAGCCGAACACGTATCTGGCGCTCGTCGCCGCGCAGCTCGGCGACTCCTTCACACTGCCGCTGATCCGCACCAGCCCGCTGGGCGTGGTGGGCTCGACGATGGGCCGCTCCCGCATCGATCCCGCCGCGCTGACGGCCGATCTTGCGGTATCCGGCGCCGACAGCGATTCGATCCTGACAGACAGCGCCGGCTGGCCGGTCGACGACGAAACGGACCTCGTCGAATTGCCGCGCGCCGGCACCCAGATCCAAATCGCGCAGCGATTGCGCCCGCCGCTGATCGCCTGCTGGATCGGCAACAACGACGTGCTCGGCGCCGCGCTCGCGTTCGACCGCATGGATGCCAGCCAGATCACGCCGCAGGACGTGTTCGCGGACAATTTCCAGGCGATCGCCGACGGCCTGACCGGCTGGAACGATGACGTCGTGTTCGCGAACATCCCGGACGTCACCCGCATCGGTTTCCTGATGTCGCCCGAGGATCTGAAACTCTTCCTCGGCGATTCGTACGGACTGCCCGAAGGCAGCTATACCAGCCTCGTGGCGATGCTGACGATCCGCATGGGGCTGCTCCCGCCGACGATCCTGCGCGATCCGTCCTGGGTGCTCGACGCCACGGAGATCGCGAAGATGCAAGCGGCGACCGCCGGCTTCAACCGGACGATCGCCGCGGATGCCGCCGCCGCCGGCATGCCGGTGGTGGACATCCATTCGCTGATGAATGCGTACGCCGCCCACCCGCCGGTGATCGACGGCGTGCCGCTGTTGCTGCGTTACAACGGCGGCCTCTTGAGTCTCGACGGCGTGCACCCATCCGACATCGGACATGCGCTGATCGCCAATGCCTTCATCCGCACGATGAACGCGACGTGGCACACGAATGTCCCGCCGCTGTCGCAGGCGCAACTGACTTCGATCGCGCACGCCGATCCTTTCATCGATTGGAACGGAGATCTCGTCGTACGTGGGCGGCCGCTGCGCGGCCTGCTCGAAACCTTGGGGCCGACGCTCGGCATTTCCGGCGACCAGCCGTGGCAGCCGGGCATCCGGCCGGAGCTTGGCCGGCAATTCATGCGCGCGTACTTCGCCGCGACCGGACGCAGCACGACGCACGCAGGGACGCAACAGGATGCCATCGCCGCGATGCGCCACGCGTTCGGACTCGACGGCAATCGATAACCGGCACTGCGCCGGCTATTCCATCGCCACCGCATCGGTGGTGGTCGGCAGGCCGGCCTTTTTGCAATATGCGGCGAAGCGCGGGTCATGCTGGTAGCGCAGGATCAGCGGGTCGTAGAGCAAACCCTGGATGCCGGGGTCACGGTTGGACCAGGTACGGTCCAGCCACTGGAACACGGCGTCCGGGTCCTTGCGCAACGCATAAACCTCGGCGATCTGGAAGGCGGAATCGCCGGCATGAGCGGCGATCAACTTTTTCAATGCGGCATCGGCGGCGGCACGATCGGCGCCGCTTTGCAGCGCCAGCGTCACCGCGATTTCGTGCCATGGCCCCGGCGGCTCCTGCTGCGCGACGGTCAGCGCGGCCTTGGCATCTCCGCGCAGGATTTCGATCACAGCCAAGTCATAGTGGACATCGGCCGCACCGGGCTGCAAGGCAATTGCGGTGTTGGCTGCCTGCCGGGCCTCGTCCGGCCGGCCCAATGCGGCAAGATACGTAGCCAGCCAGTTGTACCAATTGGCATGGCGTGGATCGCTGTTCAGCGCCTGCCGGACCAGGTCAACCGCGCGCCGGTTCTGTCCCAGCGTGGCCAGCGCACCCGCCAACCCGTATTGCGCCGACGCATCGTTGGGCGCCAGTTCCAGCGCGCGCCGGGCTTCGGCTTCGGCGCCCGTCCAGTCCATGTCCACCTGCAGAAGCTGCAGCTTGCGCGCCTGATGGGCCGGCGACGCATCGGGGTCCAGTGCCAGCGCCGTGTTGACTGCGCCGCGCGCCCTGGCGTTGGCCTGCGCGATTTCCGCCTCGTCACTCAGAAACGCATTGCCGAGGAAACTCCATGATATGGACAACTGCGCATACGCCACCGCGTAATGGGGGTCGAGTCGGGTCGCCTGACTGAAAGCGTCGATCGCCTGGCGATAGCCCGCTTCGGTGCCGAGCGCCTGGTAGGCCATGCCGCGCTGGTACGCCGTGTAGGCGGCGAGATTGCCGCCGGGTGGGCGGTCGCTCTGGACCACCGCGCCGGGCGCGGTCAGTAATTTTGTTTTCAGCGCACCGGCCACGGCTTGCGTGATGCCATCCTGCAGCGCGAACAGATCCTGGTACGGGCGGTCGTAATGCTGCGACCACAATGCGCTGCCGTCGTCGGCGTTGACCAGTTCCGCACTGATGCGCACCTCGTCGCCCAGCCTGCGCACGCTGCCTTCCAGCAGGTGTGCCACGCCCAGCTTCTCGCCGATGGTCTTCGCATCGTCCCTGCTGTCGCGGAACTGGAACGCCGAATTGCGGCTGATCACCTTCAAGCCGGCGATTTGCGACAGCGCGTTGATCAGGTCTTCCGACAGCCCATCGGAGAAGAATTGCTCATCCGGTTTGCCGCTCTCGTTGGCGAATGGCAGCACCGCGACGGATTTCTGCGGGATCTTCGCCAAGGCTGGAGCCAGTGCAGACGGCGCCTGCGCGAGGCCCTTGTGCCAGACGAGCTGATTGCCCAGCAGCAGGATCACCGCAACCGCCAGCACCGCGATGATCGCGAAATCCAGCTTGCGCCCGGTGCGGCGAGCGATCGAATCGTCGTGCGCGATTTCACTTTCGCGGCGGATGCCCGCCGGGGTGAACTCGAAAATCCACGCGAACGCAATCCAGAACGGCAGACCGACCACCGCGACCAGCAGGAACCAGCGGGTCGACCAGTCAGGGAACCCGACCGCAGGCCCGAGTTGCGAGATGCCTTGCGCGAGCGCCCACACCGCGCCCGCATACAACACCGTCGCGCGCAAGACGTTGCGGCGTTTCAGTTCCGCAAAAAACGATGGCGACACCGCCACGATCCGCCCTTGATGCGCCTGTCGACAAAGTGCCGATCTCCGGCGTGGGAGTTTCGGGGGTCGCGGAGAGTTGCGCAAGCGCAACTTCAATGCGCGTCTTCAAGCCGGGCTGGCTGCCGCTCTCCTCCTTGCCTGTCAAGTGGCGGGTTGCTCAATGTCCTCCGGCAATTCAATGCCCGGCACTTATACTTGTGCCATGCTCAAGATCGACACCCACGCGCACATCCTTCCCGCCCAGTGGCCGGATCTTGCGCGCAAGTACGGCGACGACCGCTTCCCGGTGATGGTGCATTCGGGCGGGCAGTACCGCATCTACAAGGATGGTAAGTTCTTTCGCGAGGTGTGGCAGAACGCCTTCGACGCGGAATACCGCATCGACGATTACAGGCGGCACGGCGTGGACGTGCAGGTGATCTCCACCGTGCCGGTGCTGTTTTCGTACTGGGCCAAGCCCAATCAGGCGCTGGAACTGCACCGCGCGTTGAACGAACACACCGCGGAGGTCTGTCGCAAACATCCGCGCCACTATGCCGGCATCGGCACCGTGCCGCTGCAATCGCCGCGGCTGGCGATCGAGGAGATGGAGCGCTGCGTCGAGCAACTGGGTTTGCAAGGCGTGCAGATCGGTTCCCATTGCAACAAATGGAATCTCGACGCGCCGGAGCTGTTCCCGTTCTTCGAAGCCGCGGCCGATCTGGGCGCAGCCATCCTGGTGCATCCGTGGGACATGATGGGCACCGACACCATGCCGAAATACTGGTTGCCCTGGCTGGTCGGCATGCCGGCCGAGCAGTCGCGCGCGGCGTGTTGCCTGATCTTCGGCGGCGTGCTGGAACGGTTTCCGGCACTGCGCGTCGCCTTCGCGCACGGCGGCGGCAGTTTTCCGTTCACCATCGGCCGCATCGAACACGGCTTCCGCATGCGTCCCGATCTGGTGGCCACCGACAACGCGGGCAACCCGCGCGAATATTTTTCGCGATTGTTCTTCGATTCCTGCGTGCACGATCCGCAGGCTTTGCAATATTTGCTGGACGTGGTCGGCCACGACCGCGTGATGCTCGGCACGGATTATCCGTTCCCGCTGGGCGAGCAGGAACCGGGCAGCGGCATCGAGGCGCTCGGCCTGGACGATGCCGGTCGCGCACGGCTCTACCACGGCGCCGCGCTGGAGTGGCTCGGCCTGCCGATTTCGCGCTTTGCGCAGGGATCGTAGTTTTTCGCGGGTCGTTCGTGCTGACATCCGCGCACGGCTCGCAACCGGAGTGATTCGATGAAGACGCGTTACCTGTTTTGTGTGCTGTTTGTGGCCCCTCTGCTTGCACACGCGGCGGACTACACGCTGGACGACGGCGCCGTGACGTTCTCGGCGCCTGACGCGTGGACGCCGCTGATGGAAAAGCACGACGGCGATCCGCAATTCCTGGCGTTGCAGGTGCCGGGCGCCGGTGCGGAGGCCGTGCTGGCGCGCATCACCGTCACGACGCAGCACGTCGCGGACGCGCAGGACTACCGGCAATTCCTCGATGAACAGGTCGCCAAGGCGCGGCGCCTGCCCGGCTATACCGGCGGCGCCGGCGGCAACATCCCGATGCGCCGCTATAGCGCGCTGGAAAACAAACAGAAGAACGATTACGTCGAGTACTACGCCTATCGCGACGGCCTGGGCATCCAGGTGCGCTGCGTGCGGCCGGCATCTGCGGCGGCAGCTTGGGCCTCGACTTTCGACGCCGGCTGTTCGGCAATCGCCAAGGCAGTCCTCACACAATGAGCGAATATGTTTTTGATCTCGAATGGGCACGCGCGCAGGACGCTACCGATCCGCTGCGTGAATTCAGAAATGAGTTCCTGATTCCACCTCACGGCGCCGGTGAACAGGTTTACCTGTGCGGCAACTCGCTGGGCCTGCAGCCGCGCGCCACGCGCCAGGCTTTGCTCGACGAACTGGATGACTGGGCGCGCCTGGGCGTGGAAGGACATGAGCACGGCCGGCATCCGTGGCTGCCCTATCACTCGGAAGTGCGCGATGCGCTCGCGCAACTGGTCGGTGCGCAACCGTCCGAAGTGGTGGCGATGAACACGCTCACCGTGAACCTGCATTTGATGATGGTGAGTTTCTACCGGCCGACGCGCGAGCGGCACGCGATCCTGATCGAGCGCCACGCGTTTCCCTCCGACCGCCACGCGGTCGCGTCGCAGATTTCCTTCCACGGTTACGATCCCGAAGAAGCGCTGATCGAACTCGATGGCGACGAATCCGGCGGCACGATTTCCATGGCCGCGATCGAGCGCACGCTGCAGCAACACGGCTCGCGCATCGCGCTGGTGCTGTGGCCGGGGGTGCAATACCTGACCGGACAGGCATTCGATCTGGCCGCGATCGCGCAGCTCGCGCACGCGCAGGGTTGCACCATCGGGTTCGATCTCGCGCATGCCGCGGGCAACATCGTCACCGATCTGCACGACAGCGGCTGCGACTTCGCCGCGTGGTGCAGTTACAAATATTTGAACTCCGGCCCCGGCGCGGTGGCCGGCTGTTTCGTGCACGAACGCCATGCGCGCGAGCACCTGCCGCGCTTCGCGGGTTGGTGGGGACATCGGGAATCCACGCGCTTCCGGATGCGTCCGGAATTCGATCCAACACCGGGTGCCGACGGCTGGCAGTTGTCCAACCCGCCGATCTTCGCGCTGGCGCCGTTGCGCGTATCGCTGGAGATCTTCCAGCGCGCGGGACTGCACCGCCTGCGCGAGAAATCGGAAAAACTCACCGGCTATCTGGAATGGCTGATCCGCACGCAATTGGACGACGTGCTGGAAATCCTCACGCCGCCGGACCCGGAAAGGCGCGGAGCGCAACTGTCCGTGCGCGTGCGGCACGGCCGAGAGGCCGGACGCTCGCTGTTCGAACACCTCGTCACAAACGGCGTACTGGGCGACTGGCGCGAACCGGACGTGATGCGCCTTTCGCCCGCGCCGCTCTACAACCGCTTCGATGATTGCTTCGCGCTGGCGGAAACGGTGCGTGCCTGGACCACCAGGACCTGATCTGCTGCTTTAAAAAATTCGGCGTATGCTGCGCTCGCCATCGGGAGTGCGCGCCATGCGGAAGCTGCTGCGTCGCTCGTTGTTCGCCCTCGCCGGATTGCCGGTGCTCGCGGTGCTGATTGCCGCCACCGCCTGGATCGTTTCGGAAATCCGCATCGACAAACGGTATACCGACGTGCCGGCGGTGGCGCCGCAGGTGAAAGGTGACGTCGCTGCCGGAAAGCACTGGGCGTCGATTCTCGCCTGCAGCGCCTGCCATGCGCGCGATCTCGGGGGACAGGTACTGGATGACGATCTGTGGGCGGGGCGGCTGGTTGCGCCCAACCTGACCCGGAAGCGCAAGTTCTACAGCGATGCAGAACTGGCACGCATGATCCGCTTCGGCATCAAGCACGATGGTCACGGCGCTTGGGTAATGCCCAGCGACGGTTTCTACCACCTCGATGACCGGACCGTCGCGGA
>DASXWZ010000304.1:0-2126 GCA_036503375.1 Rhodanobacteraceae bacterium
GAGCGGGGATCGGGACTCGGCGTCGTCATTCCGGGGCCGTTCCCGTAGCGAATGGAACCCGGAATCTGCTTTTGATGTTCACGCGGAATCTCGAACAGCTTCAATAGCCCTGCCAAGCCGCTTCGGCGACACCGCCTCCGCCGTACCCAGTTCCTGCGCGAACAGCGATACGCGCCATTCCTCGATCAGCCAGCGCAAGCGCTGCATTGCTTCGCCCGATGCGCCGCTGGCGCGCGCGTTCAACCACTCGCGCCAGTAAGGCAGCACCTGCAACATGCGCGATTGATCACGCGTGGGATCGCCGCGCAGTTTCTCGGCGCGCGATTTCATCGCGTGCAGGTAGCGCGGGAAGTGTTGCAGGCGCTCGCGCGACAATTCGCAGAGAAAACGCGGCAGCAGCAGGAACTCGAGCTGCTCGCGCAGGTCGTCATAACTGGCGCGCGCGAAACCGATCAAGGGTGGCTCCAGCCAGGGCCGCAATTCCGCCTGCGCGGCGATGATGGGCTCGGCGAGTTTCATTCTGTTGATCGCTGCCGCGAACAGTTCGCCTGCGAGTTTCCCGCGCAGCGCTTCGAACGCGGCGCGATCGCGCACGCCGAGATCATGCTGCCCCACCAGGTCGGCGAAACCGCCTTCGACCAAGTCCGATCTCAACGTTTCTACTGCGCCAAGCGCAACGAATTGCAAGGACAACGCCTGCGAAATCGGCAACTGCCGGCGCGCGCGCTTGAATTCGCCCCTCAGCGACAGCCGCAGCAATCGCTCCACCCCACGCGGGTGCGCGGCATCGGCATCCGCCGCGTGTTCGAAGACGCGCAACGCCACCGCCGAACCCAGATCCACCAGCGCGGGATAGGCCATCAGCTCGCCCTGCGAGCGCACGCTGCGCGGAATCTCGTCGAAATCCCACGCCTGCACGTCCTCGCGCGCCAGTTCGGTATCGGTTTTCTGCGCGAACGCCTCACGCGCACGGTGCTGCCAGTGCCCGCGCAGGACGCGGAGATCGCGCGCATCGGCCAATGGCTCGCCTCGGTCGTCGTGCAGCACGAAACGCATGCGCAGGTGCGGAGGCAATTCGGTCGCGTCGAAGTCGGAACCCATGACGGCCACTCCAGTGGCGCGCGTCAGGAATGCGGCCAGCGTTTGTGCGAGCGGCTCGTCGCGCGGATCTTCCGCTTCCGCGAAGGCGCGCGCGAAATCCGGCGCCGGCACGTAGTTGCGCCGCAGGTTTTTCGGCAAGCCGCGGATCAATGTTGCGATCTTCTCCGCCAACATGCCAGGCACCAGCCATTCGCAACGGGCAGCAGGAATCGTGTTCAACAATGCCAGCGGCACGTGCAAGGTCACGCCATCGGCAGCATCTCCCGGTGCGAACCGGTACTCCAGACGCAACCGCTGGCCCGCGCATTCCAGCGACGGCGGGAACGCGGACGAATCTGATTGCGCAGCAGCCGCCAGGACGTCGCCCAGCGACCAGCGCAAGTCAGCGCGTTGCGCGGGCGCGGCATTGCGGTACCAGGCGTCCAGCGCCGCTGTCGAACTGATGTCTCCCGGCAACTTGCCGGTGAAGAAAGCGGCGAGCTCTTCGTCGGCTTTCAGCAAATCCGTGCGCCGTTGCTGCGATTCGATCCCGTGCGCCTGCCGCAGCACGCGCGCATTGGCACGCACGAAATCCGCGCGCGCATCCAGCTCGCAACGCGCCAGCGCTTCGCGCAGGAAGACCGAATGCGCGAGCGGCAGATCCTGTTTCGCGAAAGTGACGGTGCGCCGCTCGACCACGATTAGCCCAAACAGCCCTACTTGCTCGTAGGCAACGACTGCTCCGCGCTTTTTGGACCAGTGCGGATCGCTCCAGGTGCGGCGAACGAGGTGCGCCGCCTGTCGCTCGATCCAGCGTGCCTCGATGCGTGCGCAGTGCATTGCGTACACACGCCCGCCGAGATCCACGATCTGCGCGGCCAGCAACCACTGCGGCGCGCTCCTGGCCAGAGCCGAACCGGGAAAGATGCGGAAGCGCCGCTCGCGGGTGCCGCGGTAGTCGCCCCGTTCGTCCTTGCGCGCGACGTTGGTGGGCAAACCGGAAAGCAGTGCGAGGTGGATGGCTTCGTAAAGTTCGGGACTCGGGA
>DASXWZ010000305.1:0-8372 GCA_036503375.1 Rhodanobacteraceae bacterium
GGTCAGACCGATCAACGCTCGTTGGGTCGCGTCCTCGTCCAGCGGCAACCGGTAACGGCCGGCGCGGTAGAGGTCGGCAAGATTCGTCGTGGCGAGGTCGCGCGACAGCACCCACTCGCCGGACTCCACGCGCTTCAACAAGCCGGCCTTGTGCAGATCGCCCAGGTACCGCTGCAGCAGGTCGTCGGCGAGAAAGCGCTCGCGCCGGCACAGTTCCTCGCTGTGCAGGCCTTCGCCGCTGCGCTGCGCCTCGGCAAAATGCCGCAGCACGCGCAGCAGGCCGATGAATTCGCAACCGATCGGCAGGCGATCGCTGACGGGCCGGTATTCGAACGCCGCCATCGCCGCGGCGAGCGACGCACCCAGCAACACGATCACCCAGGAGAGATAAACCCAGATCAGGAAGATCGGCGCGGCCGCCAGCGCGCCGTAGATCTGCTGGTACGAAGGCACGTGCTGCACGTACAAGCCGAACAGCACGCGCGCGATCTCGAACAGGATCGCCGCGATCAATGCGCCCACGCCCGCGTGCCGGAACGCCACGGTGCGGTTCGGGATCAGCATGTACATCCCGAGCAGCACCGCCCAGGTCAGCACGAAAGGCAGCAGAACGAAGAGCGGCTGCGCCCATGGCAATGGCTGTGCATTCGGTTGCGGCGAAATCGGCAGCACGCGCGAGAGCAACGCCAGCACCGCGACGATCAGCAGCGGTCCGATGGTCAGAGCGGCCCAGTACAGCAGCAGTCGCGAACCGCCACCGCGCGGCGTCTGCACGCGCCAGATGCGGTTGAAGCGGTCCTCGATGCTGGCCATCATCATCAGCGCGCTGACAAGCAGGAACAGGATTCCCACCGCGGTCAGCTTGCTGGCGTTCGCGGCGAACTGCAGCAGGTAGTTCTGCACCGTCGCGCCCGCGGCCGGCACGAAATTGCGGAACACGAAATCGGAAATGGCGATGCGCCATTCGGCGAACACCGGAAACGCGGCGAGCATCGCCAACACCGCGGTCAGCAGCGGCACGATCGCGAACAGCGTCGTGTAGGACAGCGCACCCGCGGTTTCGAAACACTTGTCGGACAGGAACCGCTGCCACAGGAACAGGCCGAACGCGCGCAGGCGCTCGCGGTCGATGCGCTGGTGCAGGATGTCGAGGCGTCTCACTGTGCGAGGATAGCCCGAGCCCGCGCGCGGATGAAGTGAAGCTCTTCCCTCTCCCTCCGGGAGAGCGTGCCGCACCTCTTGAGTCCGCGGGCCATTTGCAAGGAACGCCGTGACTCACGGACTCAAGAGGTGGGGCGGGTGAGGGTACGATCTTGCGCAATATTGTGGTCGACGGCCAAGCGCAAGTTTGTAACCGCGCCATGTTCGCGTACCCTCACCCCTGCCCCTGTCCGGGAGGGAGAGGGGTTCAACACGCGACATCGGACTGAATCGCATGCCCACGGAAGTCCTGGTCCTCTACTACAGCCGCGGCGGCCACACGGCGCAGCTCGCACGGCTGATCGCGCGCGGCGTCGAGGAGGTCGACGGCGTGCGTGCGCGCTTGCGGCAGGTGCCACCGGTCGCACCGGTCACGCAGACCGCGCAGCCGGCCGTGCCGGAAGATGGCCCACCTTACGCGGAACTGCGCGACCTGGCCGAATGCGCGGGGCTGATCCTCGGCAGCCCGACGCGCTACGGCAACATGGCCGCGCCGCTGAAACATTTCATCGATTCCACCATCGCCGAATGGGCATCCGGCACGCTGGTCGGCAAGCCGTGCGCGGTGTTCACTTGCACCGCGACGATGCACGGCGGCCAGGAAACGACGCTGATCTCGATGCTGCTGCCGATGCTGCATCACGGCATGATCGCGGTCGGGATTCCCTACACCGAACCGGCATTGAACAACACCCGCAGCGGCGGCACACCGTACGGCGTCAGCCACGTCGCGGGCTTGCAGGGCGAGAACGCGATCAGCGAACACGAGCGCGAACTGGCGCGCGTGCAGGGCCGGCGCGTGGCGGATCTGGTGCGGCGACTGGTGGCGTCGCCATGAATATCCGAATGATGGAACGCATCGGTTTCGCTGCGTGGATCGCGCAGGCGATCCTGCAAGTTGTGTGGCACGCATGGTGGTTGCCGCCGCAGCGCATGCCGATCGCGGTCGCCTTGTCGATCGCCTTGCTGCCGCTGGCGCTGCCGCTCGCGTACTGGCGCTCGCCGCCGCGCGCCCTGATCGCGGCCGGCATGGTCTCGCTGTTCTATTTCTGCCATGGCGTGGCGGAGGCCTGGGCCTCACCTCCCGAGCGCGTGCCGGCCTCGCTCGAGATCGCGCTGGCGCTGGTGCTGATCGGTTCGCTGGTGCGAAAACCGCGCAGACGTGCGGCTTCCACGCCGGACGCGCGATTCCGTTCGTCCTGAGAGTAGGCGTAAAGCACCGAAGTCGGATGGCTCGGCTTCGACTCCGCTCGTGGGGCGAGCGTAGTTTATGCTGAGCTGGTCGAAGTGCTCGGCGCGAGCGGATATTCCAATCGAATTACATGGCTTTCATCCAGTCGCCACCGCAAATCGGTAACCAGTACCGCGAAGACCGCGTGCTGCGCTCGTACCTGCGTCGCACCCTGTCGCCGTCGCAATTCCTCACCGCGGAAGGCGCATTGAACACGCTCGGCGAACACGCCGCGGCGGCGTGGCGGCGGCGCACCCTCAGCGCGCGCAAGGAACCGACGCTGTCGCGCTGGGACGCCTGGGGCAACCGCGTGGACCGCATCGAGCTGACGCACGCCTGGCGCGAAGGTCCGGGCATGGCCGCGCGACACGGGTTGATCGCCATCGGCCACGACACCAACCTCGGCGTCAATGCGCGCGTGCAGCAGTTCGCGCTGGTGTATCTCTATCACGTCGCCAGCGAGTTCTACACCTGCCCGCTGGCGATGACCGACGGCGTGGCGACCGCGCTGAAAGCCGTCAACGACCGCGCGCTCAATGAACGCGCGCTGCCGCATTTCCTCTCGCGCGATCCGGCGAAGTTCTGGATCGCCGGGCAATGGATGACGGAGAACGCCGGCGGTTCGGACGTCGGCAATACCGAAACGATCGCGCGCCGCGACGGACAAGGCGGCTGGCAACTGAGCGGCCGCAAATGGTTCACTTCGGCGATCAATGCCGATGCCGCGCTGGCCTTGGCGCGGCCGTTGGGCAATCCGGCCGGCGCCGACGGCCTGGCGCTGTTCTATCTGGAAACGCGCAACGAGCGCGGCGACTGGAACGGCATCCGCATCGATCGCTTGAAGGACAAGCTCGGCACGCGCGAGCTGCCCACGGCGGAGATCCATCTCAACGACACGGCCGCGACGCTGGTCGGCGAACCGGCGCACGGCGTGCGCGCGGTCGTGCCGGTGCTGCAGGTGACGCGGTTGTGGAATTCCGTCGGGGCGCTGGCGACCATGCGCCGCTGCATCGCGCTGGTGCGCGACTACGCGCAGCGGCGGATCGTGTTCGGGCGGCCGCTGATCGAGCAACCGCTGTATGCGGACATGCTCGCATCGATGCAGGCCGAGTTCGAGGCGGCATTCCAGCTCGTGTTCCACGTCGCCGAACTGATGGGGCGCGTGCAGGCGCGCCAGGCGAGCGAGGAGCAGCAGCAACTGTTCCGGATCCTGACGCCGATGGCGAAATTGTGGACCGGCAACCTCGTGGTACGCATCGCTTCCGAAACGGTGGAAGCCTTCGGCGGCATGGGTTACCTGGAGGACAGCGGCATCCCGCAACTGCTGCGCGACGCGCAGGTGTTCCCGATCTGGGAAGGCGCCGGCAACGTGCAGGCGCTGGATGCACTGGCTGCGTTGCAGAAACACGGCACGACCCCGCTGCACAACGCGCTGCGCGGCCTGCTCGCGCAGGCAGAAGGCGGCGAGGTCGCCATGGCCGCGGAATTGGCGGAACAGGCGCTGGCCGCGGTGGAAACGCGATTGCGCGGCGCGATCAACCCCGCTTTCGCGCGCGGCGTGGCGAATACCTGCGCGCGTGCGTTCGCTGCCGCGCTGCTGGCGCGGCACGCGGAATGGTCGCTGCGCGCGCAGGCCGATCCGCGCCCGCTCTCCGCGCTGCGACGCCTCTGTTCGCATGGACTGGTCCGCTTGGCGAACCATCCGATGACCGAAACGCGCTCGCTGGCAACGGACTTGTACGCGTAAAGGCGGCACTCCGTCTAAGCGACACCATCCCCATCCCGGCCTTCCCCTTGAAAGGGAAGGAGACAAGCGCGCGCTTACCAATTGCGCGTTTTAGCCCTCCCCTTCAAGGGCGATGCTGCGCGTTTGCGAACCGCAGGTTCGCGCGCAGCGAGCGCCCGGAGCAAGGAGCGAAGGGCCGGGTTGCTTGGCGAGGACAGGAAGTCCGAGCCTAGCAACGGTTGGATGGGGATGGTTCTGCGTCACCGTTGCGCAATGCTGCGTGGAAACTTGCAACGTAATTTTCCAACCTGCCCGCTTCAATCGCTTCTCGCAGTTCGCGCATCAATCTCAAATAGAAATGCAGGTTGTGGATGGTGGCGAGCTGGCAGCCGAGGATCTCGTTGCAGCGATCGAGGTGCCGCAAATACGCGCGCGGGAATCCGCTGGCACACGTGTAGCACCCGCAGCCTTCCTCGATGACGCGTGCATCCTGCGCGTATTGCGCGTTGCGGATGCGCAGCGTACCCGAGCGCGTAAACAGAAAGCCGTTGCGCGCGTTGCGTGTCGGCATCACGCAATCGAACATGTCGATGCCGCGCCGCACGGCTTCCACGATGTCCTGCGGCCGGCCCACGCCCATCAGATAGCGCGGCTTGTCGGTCGGCAGCAGCGGTACGACGGCATCGAGCGTGGCGTTGCGTTCGGCTTCCGATTCGCCGACCGCCAGTCCGCCGACCGCATAGCCATCGAAGCCGATATCGATCAGCTCGCGCGCCGACTGCGCGCGCAAGTCGGCGTGCACCCCGCCCTGCACGATGCCGAACAGTGCGTTGCGATTTTTCAGATCATCGAACGCGTGGCGCGAACGCGCAGCCCAGCGCATCGACAGTTCCATCGATTCGCGCACGCGCGCATGCGTGGCCGGTGCGCCGTTCTCGAGCACCGGTGGGCATTCGTCGAAAGCCATCACGATGTCGGAATCCAGCACGGTCTGGATGCGCACCGATTCTTCGGGCGAGAGGAACACGCGCGAGCCATCCACCGGCGAGGCGAAGGCCACACCTTCCTCGGAAATCTTGCGTCGTTCGCTCAGGGAAAAAACCTGGAAGCCGCCCGAATCGGTGAGGATTGGTCCGCTCCAGCCGATGAAGCGGTGCAGGCCGCCAAACTTTTCGATCACTTCCAGGCCCGGCCGCAACCACAGATGGAACGTGTTGCCGAGGATGATCTGCGCGCCGACTTCCTGCAGGTCGCGCGGGCTCATCGCCTTGACCGAACCATAAGTGCCGACCGGCATGAAGCATGGCGTCTCGATCTCGCCGCGCGGCAGCGTGATGCGGGCGCGACGGGCGGGGCCATCGGTTGAGAACAGTTCGAACGACAACGCGCTCATGCGTTCGCGCCTCCCGGCCAGATCAGCATCGCGTCGCCGTAAGAGAAAAACCGGTAACGCTCCTCGACCGCATGCCTGTACGCCGCGAGCATGAACTCGCGTCCCGCGAGTGCCGACACCAGCATCAGCAGTGTGGACTCCGGCAGGTGGAAATTGGTGATCAGCGCGTCGATGCCTTTGATCTCGTAACCTGGCACGATGAAGATGCGGGTTTCGCCGGCGAACGGCTTCAGTTCTCCGCCGTCGCGCGCGGCTTCCAGCGCACGCACCACTGTGGTGCCGACCGCGATCACGCGTCCGCCGCGCGCGCGCGTGGCGCGGATTTTCTCGACCAGTTCCGCACCCACGTTCAACCATTCGCGGTGCATCACGTGGTCCTCCACGCGCTCACTGCGTAGCGGCTGGAAAGTACCGGCGCCGACGTGCAGCGTGACATAGCCGGATTCGACTCCGCGCGCGCGCAGCTCGTCCAGCAAGGGCGGATCGAAATGCAGGCCCGCGGTCGGCGCCGCGACCGCGCCGGGCTGGCGCGCATACACGGTCTGGTAGCGTTCGGCGTCGCTTGCCTGCGCTTCGCGCACGATGTACGGCGGCAGCGGCATGCGTCCGATCCGCGCCAGCAATTTTTCCAGCGGTTCGTTCGATTCGAATTGCAATTCGAAGAACGGACCGTCGCGCCCCAGCACGCGCACGCGGGTGCCGTCATCGAGCAGGATATGCGAACCCTCGCGCGGCTTCTTGCTGACGCCCAGTTGCGCGCTGGCGCTGTGCGATCCCGTGATCCGTTCCAGCAGGATTTCCACCGCGCCGCCGGATTCCTTGCGGCCGAACAGCCGCGCCGGCAGCACGCGCGTGTCGTTGAACACCAGCAGGTCGCCTGCGCGCAGCAGTTGCGGCAATTCGCGGAACATGCGGTCCTGCCAAGCGCGTTGCGCAGCATCGAGCACCAGCAAGCGGCTGGCGCTGCGCTCGCGCAACGGTGCCTGCGCGATCAGCTCGGGCGGCAGGTCGTAATGGAAGTCGGATTTTTTCAAGGCGGGAGGAGGAGACGTGAGACGTGAAAGCATAACAACGTCGTCATTCCGGACGCGGGCGCAGCCGCGATCCGGAATCTGCTTTTCGCGAATTGGAGCAAGAGCAGATTCCGGATTCCGGCGCTTCGCGTCGGCCCCGGAATGATGGTGGAATTGTTACGCTTTCGTCCCGGGTCCCGAGTCCCGAGTCAATCCACGTGATTGAATTCCGGCATCGGTTCGAACAACTGTCCGCTGCGCCATTTCTCCGCGCCGTCCTTCTTGTAGACGATCTTGCCGTCGACGATGGTGTAGAGCACGCGCGTGCGCAGGATGTCGTCGGCGGGAATCGTCAGCAGATTGCCCGAGATCACGTCGAGGTCGGCGCGCTTGCCGGGCGTCAACGAACCCAGTTCCTTGTCTTCGTAAACCGCATAGGCGTTGTTCCAGGTGTAGTCGCGCAGCGCCTCCTCGCGCGTCTTCACCTGTCCCGGGAAAAACGGTGTGCCGTTGCCTTCGCGGCGCGTGACCGCGCAATAGAAACCGGGAATCGGATTGGTGTCTTCCACGTCGGTGTCGCTGCCGTCCAGCACCATCGCGCCCGATTCGGTCAGCGAATGCCACACATACGCGCCCTGCTTCGCGCGCTGCTCGCCCAGCCGCGGCACCACCACCGGCGCGTCGGAACAGGCATGGATCGATTGCATCGATGCGATCACACCGAGCTGCGCGAAGCGCGGGATGTCGGCGGGATCGAGGTGCTGCGCGTGTTCGATGCGCCAGCGCAACGCGTGCGCGGCCGGATCCTGCTCGAAGATCTTCTGGAACAGGTCCAGCACCTCGCGATTGGCGCGGTCGCCGATCGCGTGTACCGAAAGCTGGAAGCCGTCGCGCGCGGCGATCCGCGCCATGCTGTCGATGTCCGCCATCGCCACCACGTTCTTGCCCGTGATGTCGGGCGTGTCGCTGTAGGGTTTCAGCATCCAAGCGCTGCGCGTGCCCAGTGCGCCGTCGGAAATCACCTCGCCGATGCCGCGCACGGTGAAGTGATCGTCGGCGTAGCCGATGGTGCGGTGTTGCGCGAGGTGCTTGTCGAGATCGGCGATCTTTTCGCCGCCGACGTTGACGTACAACCGTAACGGAATGCCCTGGCCCGCCTGCTGCTTCAGCCAGTCGATGGTCTTGAAGTCCTCGCCCATGTCGACGAAACCGGTGATGCCCTTGCTGATTTCGTTCTGGACTGCGAGCTGCAGCGCGCGTTCGCGGCGCGCCTGCTCTTCCTGCGGCGGCAGCTTGTCGAGATAACGCTGGTACGCGGCGTACACGGGATCGCTCGCGGTATCGCGCAGCATGCCGATCGGGTTGCCCTGTTTGTCGCGCACGATGGTGCCGCCGGGCGGATCGGGCGTGGCGCGCGTGATGCCGGCGAGCTTCAGCGCCGCCGCGTTGACGTAGATGCCGTGGCCGCTGGTGTGGTTCAGCAGCACGGGATTGTTCGGCGACACCGCATCGAGGCTCGCCGGCAACGGCAGTCCTTCGACGTTCGGCTGCGGCACGGGTTTCCATTTGCCCTCGTGCCAACCGCTGCCGACGATCCACTCCCCCGGTTTCGCCTTCGCCACCGCGTTCTTCACCATCGCCACGATCGCGTCCCAGTTGGGCGCCTTCCCGAGCTCGAGTTCCATCAACGCATGGCCGGTGTCCATCAGATGCCCGTGGCCTTCGATGAAACCCGGCGTGACGAACGCGCCGTGCAGATCGATGGTCTGCGTCTTCGGGCCGACGTAGCGCGCGATGTCCGCATCGGAT
>DASXWZ010000306.1:0-3037 GCA_036503375.1 Rhodanobacteraceae bacterium
GTGTTTCCGCACGCACCGGTGCGACCGGTGACCGTCAACAACGGCATGCTGATGCGCGCCTGGTACGACATTGCCGGTTTCGATTTGTCGCAACGCCAGGACGAAGCCGGCGTGCGCGCCTCAGTCGCACAGGTCGAGCAACTGATCGCGCGCGAGGCGGAACGCGGTGTGCCGTCAGGACGCGTGATCCTCGCCGGTTTTTCGCAGGGCGGCGCGGTCGCGTTGGCGACGAGCTTGCGGCACGCGGGGCGGCTGGCCGGTGTCATCGCGCTTTCGACCTACCTGCCGATCGCAGAAATCATCGCGGCCGAACGCCACTCCGCCAACGCGCAACTGCCGGTCTTCATGGCGCATGGCACGTTCGATCCGGTGGTGCCGCTGCGACTGGGGGAGATCTCACGCGAGCTGTTGCGCGGCTTCGGCCATCCGCTTGACTGGCACACCTACCCGATGGCGCATCAGGTCTGTCCGCAGGAGATTTACGATTTGGCGGACTGGCTATCTGTCCGCCTGGCGGAATAACGGCATACTGCGCGCGGGAGAAGGGGACATGCCCGAACGCGCAAACGAAGCACGTGGCGAAACCGTGGCACTGCCGCAATTCTGCGGACTGGCGGCGGTGTTCGCCCTGATCGTGGTCGCGGAACTGGTGGTCGTGATCGCCGCGCTGGTGCCCGACTCGGGCATGAGCTTTCGCGCTTTCTCCACCGCATCGGCGTTTGCGGTGTGGCTGGGGCTGTTGTGCGCGTTGATGTTGTGCAAGCTCACGCCGTTGCTGGCGCGCTGGCCGGCGCGTACCGGCTACATGCTTACCTGCATCGCGCTGGTCGCGATCGTGGCGATCGCGAGCGCCCTGGTCGCCTGGCTGGATCACTCGATCGGCCTGGGCTTGACGCCCGCGTCGCGCGCGCGATTCGTGCTGGGCAACGCCGCGCTGGCCGCACTTCTGGGCGCGGCACTGCTGCGTTATTTCTACGTGCTCGCCGAATGGCGCGCGCGGCTGGCGGCGGTGGCACGCGCGCAATTCGAGGCGCTGCAGGCGCGCATCCGCCCGCATTTCCTGTTCAACAGCATGAATACCGTCGCCGCGCTGGTGCGCGTGGATCCTGCCGCGGCCGAGCGCACGGTGGAAGACCTGACGGAACTGTTTCGCGCCGCGTTGGGCGAGGACCAGCGCACCAGCACGCTTGGCGAGGAACTGGCACTGGCCGATCGGTATCTCGCGATCGAGCAATTGCGCCTGGGCGAACGTTTGCGCGTGGAACGCGATCTGGACGATTTGCCGTTGTCGCTGGAGGTACCACCATTGTTGTTGCAGCCACTGGTGGAAAATGCGGTGTACCACGGCATCCAGCCGCTGCGCGGCGGCGGCGTGGTGCGCATCGGCGGCAGGCTCGTCAACGGCGCGATCGAAATCGAAATCGACAATCCCGTTCCCGACGATGCGCCGGTGCGGCGCAACGGGCACGCGCAGGACAACGTGCGCCGCCGCATCGCCTATCACTTCGGCGCGCGCGCCGGCCTGGAGACGTCGATAGCGGAAGGGCGTTATCGCGCGATCGTGCGCCTGCCCGAACCCGAAGCCGGATGACATGCGCGTCCTGATCGCCGACGACGAACCGCTGGCGCGCACGCGCCTCTCCGCCTTGCTCTCGGAGTGCGACGGCGTGGAAGTGGTCGGCAGCGTCGGCGACGGCGAAGCCGCGCTCCGCGCGTGCATCGCCCTGAAGCCTGACGTGCTCCTGGCCGATATCGCCATGCCGGGCATGGATGGACTGACGCTGGCGCGCCGGCTGCAATCGCTGCCGCAGCCGCCGCAACTGGTGTTCTGCACGGCGTACGACGCGCACGCGCTCAGTGCCTACGAATTGCGCGCGGCGGACTACCTGTTGAAGCCGGTGCGCGTCGAGCGCCTGCGCGAGGCGCTGGCGCGCGCGCAGGCCCTGCGTTTGCGCACGCACGCGGCGGCGCGCGAAACCCTGACCGCGCGCGTGCGTGGAACGGTGCTGCGCATCCCGCTGGAAGACGTGTTCTATCTCACGGCCGACGAAAAATACGTGTCCGTGCACCGCGATGGCGATAGCGTGTTGATCGAAGAATCGCTGAAGAGCATCGAGAATGCGTTTCCGCAGCGCTTCGTGCGTATCCACCGCAACTGCCTTGTCAATGCCGCACGCCTGCTGGGCCTGCAGCGCGATGCGCAGGGAGAAATGCACGCGCTGATCGCGGGAACATCCGATGCGCCGGAGATCAGTCGCCGCAATCTACCCGCCGTGCGGAAGTGGCTGCGCGACACTTAGATGCATTTTGCCGTCATTCCGCGGCCCTTCGCGTTTTCGAGAACGGAACCCGGAATCTCTCTTGGATCGTGAAAAAGCAGATTCCGGGTTCTGCGCTATGCGCAGCCCCGGAATGACGAGGCTTGTTATGCTCTAGCGCTCACGGTCACCGCTCACCATTCACGTGCTCCTCCGCATCGCCACCCGCAAGAGCCCGCTCGCACTGTGGCAAGCCGAACATGTCGCCGAGCGCTTGCACGCCGCGCATCCGGCCCTCCGGGTGGAACTGATGCCGCTGTCCACGCGCGGAGACGAGGTGCTGGATCGTTCGCTCAACTCGATCGGCGGCAAGGGGCTGTTCCTCAAGGAACTGGAGATCGCGCTCGCCAACGATGAGGCCGACATCGCAGTGCATTCGCTGAAGGACATGCCGGCCGCCCTGGAGCCGGGTTTTGCGATCGGCGCGGTACTGGAGCGCGGCGACGTGGCCGATGCTTTCGTCAGCAACGGGTTTGCATCGCTCGGAGTTCTGCCGCATGGCGCGCGCGTGGGCACGTCCTCGCTGCGCCGGGCGGCGCAAGTACGTGCCGCACGCCCCGATCTGGAGATCGCCGACCTGCGCGGCAACGTCGGCACGCGCTTGTCGAAACTCGATGCGGACGGCTACGCGGCGATCGTGCTGGCCGCGGCCGGTTTGCAGCGACTTGGAGTGCCGCAGCGCATCCGCGTCCGCCTCGCGCCGCCGGACTGGCTGCCCG
>DASXWZ010000307.1:0-11812 GCA_036503375.1 Rhodanobacteraceae bacterium
GGCCAAGAAGGTCCTCGCGGTGGCCGTCTACAACCACTACAAGCGGATCAACGCGGGCACCCAGTTCGACGACGTCGAGCTGCAGAAGTCGAACATCCTGCTGATCGGCCCGACCGGCTGCGGCAAGACGCTGCTGGCCGAAACGCTCGCGCGCCTGTTGAACGTGCCGTTCACCATCGCCGACGCGACCACGCTCACCGAGGCGGGCTACGTCGGCGAGGATGTCGAGAACATCATCCAGAAGCTGCTGCAGAAGTGCGACTACGACGTCGAGAAGGCCCAGACCGGCATCGTCTACATCGACGAGATCGACAAGATCTCGCGCAAGAGCGAGAACCCGTCGATCACCCGCGACGTGTCGGGCGAGGGCGTGCAGCAGGCGCTGCTGAAACTGATCGAAGGCACCATCGCCTCGGTGCCGCCGCAGGGCGGGCGCAAGCATCCGCAGCAGGAATTCCTGCAGGTGGACACGCGCAACATCCTCTTCATCGTCGGCGGCGCGTTCTCGGGACTGGAGAAGATCATCCAGCAGCGCTCGGAAACCACGGGCATCGGTTTCGGCGCCGAGATCCGCAGCCGCGAGCGCAAGCACAATCTGGGCAAGTTCCTTTCCGATGTCGAGCCAGAGGACCTGGTCAAGTATGGCTTGATCCCGGAATTCGTCGGCCGCCTGCCAGTGGTCGCGACGCTGGACGAACTGGACGAAGCGGCGCTGGTGAAGATCCTCACCGAACCCAAGAACGCGATCGTGCGCCAGTTCAAGAAGATGTTCGACATGGAAAGCGTCGAGATCGAGTTCCGGCCGGAGGCGCTGACCGCGATCGCCAAACGCGCGTTGAAGCGCAAGACCGGCGCACGCGGATTGCGCACGATTCTCGAGAGCGTGCTGCTGGATACCATGTACGAGCTGCCCTCGCTGGAACACGTCAGCAAGGTCGTGGTGGATGAGGCGGTGATCAACGGCCAGGCAGAGCCCTACCTGATCTATCGTGGCAACCTGCAGACGCCGCGCACCGCCGCCGAAGGCGACGCGGCCTGAGGCCGCGCTTCGTCCGTTCCCATTGTCTTCCCGTCCTTCCGCGCGAGCGGAAGGCGGCGCTTTGCGCGGCGGACGCGGTCGCGCTTGATCCGCGCCCGCTTCGCCACCATTCTTTAACCGTGATTCCGTGATTTGCAACCCTGATTCCCTGACTCTGGAACCTTGATTCTGGAGCGGTGCAACCATAGGCAAATGAATCTGTGCGTTTGTGCATGAACGCGAAAAGCTGAAGCGGCGATCCTCGCCGCATCCCGAAGCGAAAATTCCGGAAACCCATGTCCAGCGAACCTGCCGAAACCAACCTCGCCCCGTCATCCGATCTGCCAGTGTTGCCATTGCGCGACGTGGTGGTGTATCCGCACATGGTGATCCCGCTGTTCGTCGGCCGCGAGAAGTCGATGAAGGCTCTGGAAAATGCGATGGCGGCCAATCGGCAGATCCTGCTGGTGGCGCAGCAGCGGCCGGAGACCGACGATCCCTCGTCTTCGGACCTCTATCAGGTCGGCACGGTGGCGAGCCTGCTGCAACTGCTGAAGCTGCCCGACGGCACGGTGAAGGTGCTGGTGGAAGGCCAATCGCGCGCGCGCGCCTCGGGGTTCCGCGAGCACGACGGCATGCTGCGCGCGCAGGTCGAAACGATCGAGCCCGGCTACGAGCGCGCCGGCACCGAGCTGGAAGCGGCCGTGCGCATGCTGGTATCGCTGTTCGAACAACTGGTGAAGCAGAGCCGCAAGCTCCCGCCGGAAGTCCTGTCCAGCCTGTCGGGCATCGAGGATCCGTCGCGCCTGGCCGACAGCGTGGCCGCGCATCTATCCGTGCGACTCTCCGACAAGCAGAAGGCGCTGGAAACCGCCGAGGTCGGCGCGCGCATGGAGCTGCTGATCGGCCTGGTCGAAAGCGAGCTGGACGTGCAGCAGGTCGAGAAGCGCATCCGCGGCCGCATCAAATCGCAGATGGAGAAGAGTCAGCGCGAGTACTACCTCAACGAGCAGATGAAGGCGATCCAGAAGGAGCTGGGCGACATGGAGGAAGGCGCCGGCGAGATGGACGAGCTGGGCCGCAAGATCGAAAGCGCCGGCATGCCCAAGGCAGTGCTCGCGAAGGCGAAACAGGACTTCAACAAGCTGAAGATGATGTCCCCGATGTCGGCCGAGGCGACGGTGGTGCGCAATTATCTCGACTGGCTGGTCGGTGTGCCGTGGAAAAAGCGCACCAAGGTGCGCAAGGACCTGGTGGGCGCGCAGCAGGTACTGGACGAAGATCACTTCGGGCTGGAAAAAGTCAAGGAGCGCATCCTCGAATACCTCGCCGTGCAGCAGCGCGTCAACAAGATCAAGGGCCCGATCCTGTGTCTGGTCGGGCCGCCCGGCGTGGGCAAGACCTCGCTGGGACGGTCGATCGCACGAGCGACAAACCGCAAGTTCGTGCGCCAGAGCCTGGGCGGCGTGCGCGACGAAGCCGAGATCCGCGGCCACCGCCGCACCTACATCGGTTCGCTGCCGGGACGCATCATCCAGAACATGTCCAAGGTGGGCACGCGCAATCCGGTGTTCATGCTGGACGAAATCGACAAGATGGCGATGGATTTCCGCGGCGATCCGTCCGCGGCCTTGCTCGAGGTGCTCGATCCGGAGCAGAACCACGCCTTCAACGACCATTACCTCGAAGTGGACTTCGATCTATCCGAGGTGATGTGGATAGCCACCGCCAACTCGATGAACATCCCGGCCCCGTTGCTGGATCGCATGGAGGTGATCCGCATTCCCGGTTACACCGAGGACGAGAAAGTCGCGATCGCGCAGAAGTACCTGCTGCCCAAGCAGATCAAGGCCGCAGGCCTCAAGGACGATGAACTCGCTGTCACCGAAGCTGCGCTGCGCGACATCATTCGTTACTACACGCGCGAATCCGGGGTGCGCAACCTGGAGCGCGAACTCGCCAAGATCTGTCGCAAGGTGGTAAAGGAACTGACGCTCGCGCAAGCGGGGACGAAGGCGGAGCGCAGGAGAGCGAAGGCGCTGGTCGCACAGGGTGAGGTCAAGGCGGCGGTCGCGGCCGCAAAGACGTCCAGATCGAAGAAGGCGCCGTCGCGCATCAAGATCGACGTGGACAATCTCGACAAGTATCTGGGCGTCCGTCGCCACAACTTCGGTCGGGCCGAGGAGCAGAACGAAATCGGATTGGTGACGGGCCTGGCCTGGACCCAGGCCGGCGGCGACCTGCTCAGCATCGAGGCCACCGTGGTGCCGGGCAAGGGCAAGCTGATCCTCACCGGACAACTGGGCGATGTGATGAAGGAATCGATCCACGCCGCGCAGTCGGTGGTGCGCGCGCGCAGCGAGCGGCTGGGCATCGACCCGGAATTCCACGACAAGCACGACATTCACGTGCACGTGCCCGAAGGCGCGACACCCAAGGACGGTCCCAGCGCAGGCATCGCCATGTGCACCGCGCTGGTGTCGGCGTTGAGCCGGATCCCCGTGCGCTCGGACGTCGCTATGACCGGCGAGATCACCTTGCGCGGACGGGTGCTCCCTATCGGCGGACTGAAGGAAAAGCTGCTGGCCGCGCACCGTGGCGGCATCACCACGGTGATCATTCCCGAAGAAAACGAGAAGGACCTGGCCGAAATACCGCAGAACATCACCGGCGCGCTGAAGATCAAGCCGGTGCGCTGGATCGACCAGGTGCTGGACCTCGCACTGGAACGCCCGCTGCCGATCGCGCAGCCGAAAGACGAGCCACGCACCACCACCGCGGAAGAAGTGGTGCGCGAAGGCGCGCAGGACGGCAACGAGGACAACGTGCCCGTTCGACCGCACTAGTCGTCGGTGCGATAGTCGACGATCGCTCCTTGGATGTGTGCTCACGGAACCAACAGAGCGAGCGGCATTCGGAAAGTCCAAAAGCACACATCCATGCGCGCAGCATGGTTCGCGCGATCGTCCTGATCGCTCCTTCGAACGATGCTCGTGTCGAGCGGGTGGTGGTCCGCGAGAAAATTCAACAGCAGACATCCATATCCGCACTTTCAACAAGAGCATCACATGATCGAAGCAGTGACAATCGCTTGCACACACCTCGTGCGGAACGCTTTTCATCCGGCGGAAAATCCACGCGCATCCTTCGATCGGCACGGCCCGTGCTAGCACGCCCCGGCTCGCACGCGCCGGTTGTGCGAATCGCTGAAATCCGCGTCCTGCCTTTATTGCGCGGGCATAAGGGCACTGGTATAAAGGCCCGGCCGTGCTGCGCGCGTTACATGTTTCGCGCGTCACGGGGAGCGCAGCGCATCCCGATGGGGGCCCGACGCCGGTGTACCAGGATGTGCTCCTTTGAAACCTGACCGAACAATCCGCGGGCCGCACGAACCTTCAATGAGGGAATCTCCATGAACAAAGCTGAGCTGATCAACGCCATCGCCGACAACGCCAACCTTTCCAAGGCCGACGCCGGTCGCGCGCTCGATGCCACTACCGAAATCATCCGCAAGGCGCTGAAAAAGGGCGACGATGTGTCGCTGGTCGGTTTCGGCACATTTGTCGTGCGCAAGCGCTCCGCGCGCACCGGCCGCAATCCGCGCACCGGCGAAAACATCAAGATCAAGGCGTCCAAGGTTCCGGCGTTCAAGGCCGGCAAGGCGCTGAAGGACGCTCTCAATTGAATGGTTGAACGCGCGGTTTGGCCGCGCCAGTGTGTTCCCCGCGGCCGATGCGCGAGCATCGGCCGTGGTATTTTTGGAACGAGGTGATGCAGCAAACGTGACAAGACGACGCGCGATGCAGGAACGCATGGCCCGCCGCGCTCGGCGCGGCGGCGAAGCCGAGTTCGGTATGTACCGGACCCGGTGCGTGTTTCGCGCGAGCCGTAACGGGCCGTTTGAAACCAGACTTGGGTGCTTAGCTCAGCGGTAGAGCGTCTCCTTTACACGGAGAGGGTCGGGGGTTCGATCCCCTCAGCACCCACCATTTGTGCGATCTTCCTTGATCGCTGCCCCACGAACCAACCGGAGTTCGATTTACCTGCTGCTCCGATGCGAATCCAGAAGTGGCCATCCATGGCCGCACTTTTCGATAAAAGCCGATTTCGATGGGGCGATTCGGCAGGCTCTTAAAAGCGGCGCTTGCCTTATAATCGCCTGCTTGTCCTGGCGACGACCCCATTCCCATGCTGCAACAAATCCGCGAAAAGCTCGGCGGCTGGCCGGCGAAGATCATCTTCGGCCTGATGGTGTTCGTGTTCTCGTTCTTCGGCATCGAGTCCTATTTCGTCGCGCGCAATGAAACCTGGATCGCCAAGGTCGATGGCCACGAGATTTCGCAGCAGGATTTCCAGAACAGCTTCAACCAATACCGCCAACAGCAACTGGCACAGCCGGGCAACACGATGGATGCGGCCGACTTCGAGAAGCCGGAAGTCAAGCGCGCGGCCCTGGATCGGCTGATCAACCAGCAGTTGCTGTTGAATCTGAACGAGAAACTCGGCGTGGTGGTGCCCGACTCGGCGGTGCGCGCGCAGATCGAACAGGTCCCGCAATTCCAGGTGGATGGCCATTTCAGCCCGGATGCGTATCTCGCAATGCTCTCGGCCAGCGGCCAAAGCCCGCAGCAGTATCAGGACGGCATCCGTTCCAGCCTCGCGGTCAGTCAATTGCCGCAGCCGATGGTCAACACCGCCTTCGCCACCGACACGGACGTGGACTCCTATCTGAAATTGCGCATGCAGACGCGCGACTTCCACTACGTCGAATTGCCACCGCCGCAACCCGCCGACAGCAATGTCAGCGAGGACGACATCGCTGCCTGGTACAAGTCGCATCTCGAGCAATTCAGGACGCCCGAGCAGGTGTCCGTGCACTACATCGAGGTCAATGCGGCCGACATGAAGATCGCGCCGCCCGACGAGTCGGATTTGAAGGCGCGCTACGAAAAGGAGAAGTCGAAGTTCGGTGCGCCCGAGCAACGTGAGGCTGCGCATATCCTGATTTCCGTGCCGAAGAACGCAACGCCCGCCCAGCAGAAGGCCGCTCTTGCCAAGGCGCAACAGGTGGACAAGCTCGCGAAGGCGCCGGGCGCGGATTTCGCGCAACTGGCGAAACGATATTCGGAGGACCTCGGTTCAAAGAACCAGGGCGGCGACCTCGGCTGGCTTTCGAAAGGCGACACTGATCCGGCTTTCGAAGGCGCATTGTTCGCCATGAAGAAAGGGGAGGTTTCCGATCCGGTATTGTCGCCCGAGGGCTATCACATCATCGACCTGAAGGACGTCCGCGGAGGACAGATGCAATCCTTCGAACAGGTGCGTGACCAGCTCGCGGCCGAGGCGCAGAAGAACGAGCGCGAAAGCCGCTACAGCGATGTCGCCGGCAAGCTCACCGATCTGGTGTATCAGGATCCCGGTTCCCTCGAGCCGGCGGCGAAGGCTTTGGGCCTGACCGTGCAGACCACGCCGTTGTTTCCCAGCAGCGGTGCATCCTCCGGCATCGCCGCCAATAAGGCCGTTGCGAAGGCCGCGTTCTCTGACCAGGTGCTTTCGCAGGGCAACAGTTCAGATCCGATCGATCTGGGTACGGACCACATCGTGGTCATCCATGTGGCCGATCACGAGCCGGCAAAGCCGAAGCCTCTGGACCAGGTGCGCGACACCGTGCGCGCAGACATCCTGCAGGCGCGGGCCGACCATGCTGCGAAAGTCCGGGCCGATGCGTTGTACGCGCAATTGCAGAAGAGCGGCGCCCTGGAATCGGCCGCCGAATCCTCGGGACAACAAGTCAAACCCGCGACCGCGGTGGCACGCGACTCCAGCGCTTTCGATCCGCAATTGCTGGACGTCGTGTTCCGCATGCCGCGTCCTGCGCCGGGCAAGACCACACAGGCGCTGGCGCCGCTGTCGAAAGGCCGCTACGCGCTGGTGGTGCTGAACGCGGTGCACGACGGCGACCTGTCCAGCCTGCCCAAACCGCAACGCGAAATCCTGCGCGGCCAGATGGCGCAGGTGTTCGGCGCGCAGGAGATCGACGGCCTGCTGGCAGCATTGCGCGCGCACGCGAAGGTCGAAGTGGCGATGGATCGATTGCAGTAGGGGCGCACCTGCGCGCGGTCCGGCAAGCAACCTTCCGTGGCCTTGGCGCCGGCCCGACGTCCCTGGCCGTTCGCTCAGCCCAGTGCACGAGGCGACTGCTCGCACCGTCCTTGGCCGTTCGCCTTTGGGGCCAGCTTCGGCCGTTCGCGCGCGTTTCAGACGCGCGCAGTCGACGCATCGCGTCAGCGTCAGGCTTCGCCCATCTCCAATCCTGCCATCCCGACGATGTTGTAGCCTGCGTCGACGTAGGTCACTTCGCCGGTGATGCCGGAGGCGAGGTCCGAACACAGGAACGCGGCGGCATTGCCGACCTCGTCGATGGTGACATTCCGGCGCAGGGGCGCGGCATGTTCGACGTGTTCCATCATCTTGCGCAGGCCGGCCACGCCGGACGCCGCCAGCGTCCTGATCGGTCCCGCCGAGATCGCGTTCACGCGCGTGCCTTCCGGGCCCAGGTTGTAGGCGAGGTAGCGCACGCCCGCTTCGAGGCTGGCCTTGGCCAGGCCCATCACGTTGTAGCTCGCGAGCGCGCGTTCGGCCCCGAGATAGGTGAGCGTCAGGATCGCGCCGGAGCGACCTCGCATCAGCGGCCTCGCCGCTTTTGCCAATGCAGGCAGCGAATACGCCGAAACGTCGTGCGCGATCCGGAAACTTTCGCGGTTCAGGCCCTGCAGGAACTCGCCCACGAGCGCTTCGCGCGGCGCGAAGCCGATCGAATGTACCAGGATATCCAATCCGTCCCAGTGCTTGCCGAGCGATTCGAACATCGTATCGATGTCCGCATCACGCGAGACGTCGCACGGCAGCACGATACTGGAACCGAAGGCGGCGGCCGCTTCGTCCACCCGCGCTTTCAGTTTTTCGTCGACGTAGGTGAAGGCCAGTTGTGCGCCCTCGCGGTGCATCGCATTGGCGATGCCCCAGGCGATCGAGCGATTACTGAGGATGCCGGTGATCAGCGCGCGCTTGCCGTGCAGGAAACCCATCTCGGTCTCTCCAGTGGGATCGGCGCAGCAATCGCTGCGCGAGCGGCGCATTGTAAGGCAGGAGAAGGCCGGATCAGTCCGGCGCGGACAGCAACAGCGACTGCCCCGGCCGAAGATTGTCGCTGGCCAAAGCGTTCCAGGTGCGCAGCTTGGCGAGGTCGACTCTGTAGTGACGCGCAATGCTCCACAACGATTCGCCGCGTTCGACGCGATGGCGCGATGCGCCATCGCGCTTGCCGGCCGACGCCAGCGCCGCGTTCGCCGGCGCGGTCGTTTCCTTCGCGCCGGATCCAGCGGCGGCGAGCGCGTCGGTGCCCTGCGCGTCGAGCATGGCGCTCAGACGTTGCGCGCTGTCCTGGGGCAGCAGCAGGTGATGCGGCGCGTTTTCCGGCATGCGCTCGCTGCGATAACCCGGATTGAGCGAGCGCAACTGCGCGAGCGGAATGCCTGCTGCGCGCGCGGCGTTGGCCAGGTCGACCGCTTGCGGCAACGGCAACAGCGTCAGCTCGTAGCCGTTTTCGGCTTGCGGCAGATCAACGTCGAACCGTGCCGGATCGCGGACGATGCAGGCCATCGCCATCAGCTTGGCCAGATGGTCGCGCGTGGTGGCGCTTACCGGCAGGCGCAACGGCTTGTCCACGGATGATTTGCGACCATCCAGCACGCCGAGCATCTTGTATTCGCCGGCGTTGAAGGCCATGTCCACCAGCCGCCAGTCGTGCAGTTCGTCGTGATAGCCCTTCAACATCCGCATTACGGCACCGGTAGACGCTGCCGGATCGAGTCGGCCATCGTAGCCCTGGCCGATATCCAGACCCATCGCTCGCGCGGTCCGCGGCATGATCTGCCACATGCCGGCGGGATCGCCGCTGCGGCCCGGCTCGGCAGCGTTGTAGCTGCTCTCCACCATCGGCAGCAACACCAGTTCGCTCGCAACCCCGGAATGCTCGGCCGCAGTCTGCACCCATGCGATCAGCGGCAGCGCTTGTTGCAACTGGCCGGCAAACATCCGCGGATTCCGCGTCAGGCGTTTGGCCCAGGCCTGCGCGCGGGGATTGCCGCAATCGTCGAGCACGAAGCCTGTGCGCAGGCGCGTCCAGAGATCGGCCGATGGCGTCGCCGCCGGCAACGGCACCGTCACCGGAGCGGGCAGGGAGGGTGCAGCCACGGCGATGGACACCCGGGTCTGCGGTCGCGGCGGTTGCGCCGCGCAGGCGGCGAGCAACGCCAGCGCGACGACGAGGAAGGCGTTGCGCAGCGCCCTCATCCGCGGAAGCCGTCCTTGGCGGCGCGCAGCGCGGCGAAGCGCGCGACACGATCGCCCAGTGAGGCGGTCTGCAACAGCGGCTGTTCTTCCGGCAGCACGTCCACCCTCAGGAACGGATTGGCCGCGCGCTCATCGGCGATGGACGACGGCAAGGTGGGACGGTCCGCTTCGCGCAGCGCGCGAGCCTGTTCGGCGCGCGCGTGCAACGCAATGTTCTGTGGTTCGACCTGCTGCGCGAACGCGGCATTGGCCAGCGTGTATTCGTGACCGCAGCAGACCCGGGTGCTTTCCGGCAGTGCGGCCAGCCGATCCAGCGACGAGAGCATTTGCGCGGGCGTGCCTTCGAACAGCCGCCCGCAACCCAGGCTGAAAAGCGTGTCGCCGCAGAACAGCACGCCTTCTCCGTAGTAGGCGATGTGTGTGCGTGTGTGGCCGGGCACTTCCAGTACTTCGAAGCGCGCATGCGGCGTCTCGATTTCTACTTGGTCGCCTTCGCCCACGCGCTGGTGCGCGAATGCGATGCGATCATCTAGCGGTGCGTAAATGCGCGCGCGCGGAGCGCGGTCCAGCAGCGCCGCGGTGCCGCCGATGTGATCCGGATGGTGATGGGTCAGCAGGATCGCGCCGAGCTCCAACCGGCGTGTCTCCAGCGCATCCAGCACCGGAGCGGCTTCGCCCGGATCGACGATGATCGCCGTACCGCCTTCCGCGTCGGCCAGCATCCAGATGTAATTGTCGGCCAGCGCGGGCAGGGGGGTCAGCGAAAGCATGCTCGAGCCCGAGGCTTGCGAAGCGGCGACTGTAACAGTCGCTTTTGGGGGTGGGGTTAGCAACCTGTTAACGTCCGACCCGCCGATCGTCGACAATACCCAGTCGTGGGATCGCCGTCACATTCGAATCGTGTCGATCGAATCGCCGCAAATTCCGATGCAGCATGTCCAGCCCAACTCGTCGCGCGATCCGATCCTCGCCGCACTGGCGGGCCGCATCGCGGCCGAATGTTCGCCATGGCTGGCGCGCACTTCGGGCACGCACGCCTTGTTGCTGGATGCGATCGGCGCGCCCGCTCCGCAAGCCGCGGGCCTGGGCCGCTGGACCGCGTTGAGTCTGGGTGAGCGCAATAATTTCGAAGGCCCCTTGCGCGCGGAACCGGCAGCGCTGCCATTCTGCGACAACAGTTTCGGCGCGGTGCTGATTCGATGTCTTGCGGGAGCAGGCGTGCCGCCTGGAACCTTGGCCGGAGAGGCAGCGCGCGTACTCGCTCCCCATGGCGTGCTGCTTGTGGTCGAATGTCACCCGCTTTCCGCGTGGCGGCCTTGGTGGGCGGCGCGCCGGAGGCGTGGAGAAGTTGCATTGTGTGCGGTCGCACCGCGGCGATGGCGGAGCGTGCTGCGTCAGGCCGGCTTGTCCGTCGGCGAGCCGCTGCGCTGCGGGGCGGCGTGGCCCAGCACGCGCGCCATGCCGCGCTGGCTGGAACACGCTTGCGGAGACGCATGGCTGCTTTCCGCGCGCAAGCGCGACGACATACTGGTGATGCAGCGTCTGCAACACCGGCGGACGCGGGCTGTCTCCGAGCGGGCGCCATCGATGCCCGGTGCGCACAGGCTCCATTCATGAGCGGGATGCGAACGGAAATTTTCACCGATGGCGCCTGCCTGGGGAATCCCGGGCCGGGCGGCTGGGCGGCGTTGCTGCGCTACGGTGCGCATGAGAAATTGCTGGCAGGAGGCGAAGCCGCGACGACCAACAACCGCATGGAGTTGTACGCGGCGATCGCCGCCCTCGAGGCATTGAACCGCGCCTGCAAAATCGAGTTGAGCACCGATTCGCAGTATCTGCGGCAGGGCATCGAGGAATGGCTGCCGCGCTGGCGCGCGAACGGCTGGCGCACCGTCGGCAAGAAGCCGGTGAAGAATCAGGATTTGTGGGAACGGCTCGCGGCGGCCGCGGCGCGGCATGAGATAAGCTGGCGTTGGGTGCGCGGGCATTCCGGGCACGTGGAAAACGAAATCGTGGATCGGGCCGCGCGCGAGCAGGCGGGGCGATTCCGGGAGGAACAAGCGCTTTGACTCGTCAGATCGTGCTCGACACCGAGACCACCGGCCTCGAGGCCGGTCGCGGACATCGCATCATCGAGATCGGTTGCGTGGAGCTGGTCGAGCGCCGCCCCACCGGTCGCACCTTTCATCGTTATCTCAATCCCGGGCGCGCCAGCGAAGCCGGCGCGCTGGCGGTACACGGCATCACCGACGAGTTCCTGGCCGACAAGCCGCGCTTCGCCGAAATCGCCGAAGAGTGGCTGGAGTTCGTTCGCGGTGCGGAACTGCTGATCCACAACGCGGCGTTCGACGTGAGCTTCCTCGACGCGGAGCTCGCGCTCGCAGGCGCGCAACACGGGCGCGTGGCCGATCATGCGCGTGTGGTAGACACGCTGACGCT